>CAUZKS010000093.1:0-7606 GCA_963580625.1 Dehalococcoidia bacterium
CCCCCCCGGTGGGGGTTTAAAAGCTATGGTATGCCGGTTTTGACCCTTTGTCCAACCGTCTGCATGAATTTGAAAACGTTGACCGGTGTCGTCGGCGCAACTAGCATCCTGCTAGATGGGCCACGTCCCCTTGGAGATGCGTAATGCCACGACGATATGAGAAAGAGATCGAAGAGATCATCGACCGTGATGACCGGCGTGCGAGGCGCGCTGAACGAGTCCGGTCGACGAGCAGGCGGATTAGCGTATCTCGACCTCGACTGACGCTTAGTTCAGTCAACCTCATGATGGCCGGGATCGCACTGATAATCGGCGGGCTGATTTTGAAGTCGCTCTTCGTGTTGCTGGCGACGGTCGGCGCTCTGCTGTTTGTTGCCGGATACATCATGTATTTCACGCGGTCCAGACAGCAGTCGTTCCAAAAACGCTGGCGTGGAGAAGTGGTCGACTTTCCGGATTCGTGGTCGAACCGGTTCCGAAAGTTCTTCAGCAAGAAGCGCTAGGCCTACAGGCCAGTCTTTCCTGGCCGAAACTTTCGTGACTCGTCCAACAGGCCATATCTGGCGTGATTCATTTCGCCAGATGTAAGCATATCTCCCGACCTGTGCTAACGTGCGGCCTTCGACAAACTAGAGCTCGCGTCGTCGCGTCGGTTACAAACCAGACGATTACGCGGATGCGGTAAACAAGGGAGCCAGCGCATGACTACGGGACGTGAGTACGAAGGAATGTTGGCGGAGACCATTAGGATCACTGGCGACTGTGGGGACGAGATCGGCGCATATATGGCGCGCCCGCTCGGCTCGGGCCCGTACCCGGCCGTGATCGTTCTTCATCACATGCCCGGCTGGGACGACGCCACCAAGGAGATCACCCGCAAGTTCGCGCACTACGGCTACATCGGTATCGACCCGAACCTGCACTATCGGGAAGGCCCTGGTTCGCCGGACGATGTGGCCGCCGTCTCACGTGCGGCCGGAGGCGTGCCGGACGCCCGGTGTGTGGCCGATGTGGAAGGCACGATGGAGTACTTGAGGTCTCTGCCATATCACAACGGGAAGATCGGAATCATTGGTTTCTGCTCCGGTGGACGCCAGGTCTACCTCTGCGCAGGCTCCATCCCGGATCTGGATGCCGCGGTTGACTGCTGGGGTGGACGGGTTATCGCTTCTGCCGATGAACTCACCGAACAAAACCCTGTTGCGCCGATAGATATGACTGCCAACATCAAGGCTCCTCTGCTGGGAATCTTTGGCAATGACGATCAGTCGCCCCCACCCGCTGACGTGGACGCCACCGAGGAAGAACTCAAGAAGCATGGGATAACGCACGAGTTCCACCGGTACGACGGCGCAGGCCACGGCTTCTTTGCCGTCGACAGACCCGGGTATCGGCCGGTGCAGGCGACTGAGGCATGGGGCGAAGTGTGGAAGTGGTTCGGCAAGTACCTGCGTGACTAAGGGCCAATCGTCCCCAATACGCGCGATGTGAGAGTGCCGGTGCTTCGAGAACTCAGCACACGGTTTTGCTCGCCACCATTAAGGGTATATTCAACTTTGGAGGACCAAACATATGTGCACATGGATTATCGAGACGGCGGAGATGTACGGAAGCGGTAAGGGCGCAGACGGCTGGTTCAGGATGAACCAGGCAAACGTGTACTACGATCACCCGTACGACGCTCCGCTCGACCACGCTCTGATCATCGACTTTGTTGCGGATCCCACGAAGCCGGGCAACCGGGTTGCAGTGGAGATCAGCGCGGACTCAGCCCGGCGGCTGATCAAGAGCATCGAAGTAGCGCTTCAGACAGGCGTCGACGGACACGCCCATGACCTTACGGGCGCTGGCGAGGTGGTTCACGCCGGGTAGCGGGTCTGGCAATACACCTCCGGACCCGCTCCAACGCAGTCCCGTAGAAAACACAGAAAGGCCCCGTCGTAAGACGGGGCCTTTCTTGTTGTTCAGTTGTTACGTGGTCTAGACCGCGCACTCACCCTCGCCGCGCTCAAGCACGTAGAGGATGGTCTTGTCCCAGTCCATGTAGTTCTGGATGTGGTCTCGGTCCAGCGGTCCAACGTCTCGGAAGTCTGCGAGGTACTCTTCGAAGTAACCGGTGCCCATGCGCTGAACGTATGCTGGGAATTTCTCCCCTTCTTCACGGTCAGCCTGGTAGTTGTCTAAGAGGCCCTTCAATACTTCCGGCGCCTTCTTTGCCGGAACACGTGCCTTGATCCTAGTGCCGATCTGTACCTTACCGTCTCCGATCTGGTAGTCGCCGCCCAAGAACAGCTCGTAAGCCGGGACCTGTCCGCCCTTGCCCTTGATGACAGCGCCGTGGAAGCCGATGTCGGCGATGTGGTGCTGACCACAGGAGTTGGGGCAGCCGCTGGCCTTGATGTGCATCTGGTTCACCAGTGGGTCTGACGTGTCGTACGTCTCAAGGAAATCGGTGAGTGCCTTGTTCAGGCCCATTGAGGAGGTGATGCCGAGCTTGCATGAGTCGGTGCCGGGGCAGGTCACAACGTCCGTGATGGTGTGTGCTCCAGAACGTGCAAGTTCGAGTTCGGTTAGCCGCTCCCAGACCTCCATAAGTGACTCGGTGCGGACCCAGCGCATGACCATGTTCTGCTGGATGTCGATCCGTACGCGTCCGCCCGCAAACTCGCGGACGATCTCCGCTACGGGCGACCACTGGTGCGCAAAGAGGTCACCGCGCTGCAACACGATGTGCACCATGTTGTAGCCGTCCTGCTTCTGCGGGACGACGTTGGTGCGGTGCCACTCTTTGAACTCGTCTGAGGCGTCGTCAAACGAAACTTCGGCGGCGGCTTTTAGATCAGCCGGCGCTGCATCGACGGATTCGTCTTCGGTCCAGAGAAGCGCGTCCAAATCGATCGGCTCTACCCAGTCGCCCTTTAGCTCTTCTTCGATCTGATCTCGGAACTCGTCGATTCCGATGCGATCGATCAAGAACTTGACTCGGGCCTTCATGCGGTTCTTCCGCTCTTCTTCCGAGCGGTTGAAGATCCGCAGGGCCGCTTCTGCGGCGTGGAGGTAGTTGTCGATCGAAATCCATTCGTAAAGGACCGGAGCTTCCTTTGGAAGGATGGCAAGTCCGCCACCCATGACCATCTTGAAGCCTCGTTTGCCGTCCTTCATCTTGGAGATGAAGCCGACGTCGTGGATACCGACCACGGCATCGTCGCTCGGTCCACCGGAGAAAGCGGTCTTGATCTTCCTGGGCATGATGCCCGAAAGCTCATGACGCAAGAAATAGCGTGCGTACGCAGCCGCATACGGAGTGGCGTCGAAAACTTCGTCGGCTGCGACACCGGCTGCGGGAGACCCGGTTACGTTGCGTACTGTGTTGCCGCAGGCTTCGCGGGTGCTCAGGCCGACATCGCCGAGCATGCGCATGATTTCTGGAGTGTCGTCTAGGAAAATGTGATGGAATTGGACGTTCTCACGGGTAGTGAGGTGGCCCTTCTTCAGCGGTGCGTATTCCGCGGCGACTTTGCCGAGTACGTCCAATTGGTCCGCAGTAAGTCCGCCGAATGGCGCCTTGACCCGCATCATCTGCTGGTCAGCCTGGCGCTGGCCGTACACGCCCTGCTTCAGGCGGTACGCCATGAACTGGGCTTCTTCCCATTCACCGTTTCGGAATCGCTCTACCTCACGTTCGAAATCCTCGATCTCGCCGGGGCGAATTTCGAGGACGCGTTGTCCGTCGGGGTTTGGAGTCCATCGGGGCTTCTGCGTCTCAGTAGTCAACTAATGCTCCCTGGTCCGGCACAGCCGTTTTTGAGGTCCGGTATGGGCATCTAATGGCCGGAATCAACTGGAAATAAAAAAGCCTCATCCGTCGTGATGAGGCCCTTGCAACGTCTGTAGCGCGCAGTCAGGCTCTCAAAGCTGTCCGACAACAAGCGCACGCGCGCGCCTTTTGATCAAAGTGATTCATGACTAGAGAATCGTAGGCACGCCCGTAGTAAGTGTCAAGAGAATGAAGCTTACCGTGGAATTATTCACAATCTTTGCGGAGCTGAGCGCGCGGTGTAAGCAGCTTCAGGAAAAACGGTCGGCGGGGACCAGATTCGGGTAACCTTCGGCGACGGATTCTCCCGCCCCTGGCGAATGAAGCCCTGCTACCAGTTGATTCCCATATACGTATCTGCCGAAACCACATGGAGGACGAATTGCCCGCTGACACTAGCTTGAATGGTATCCACTTTATGCTGCCGACCCCGTTCGATGGGAACGGTGAGGTCGATCTTGCGCCGTTCAAACGCCTGGTTAATTGCGCCGCCGACACGGGATGCACGGGTGTCGTGGTACTTGGCGTAATGGGTGAAGCGCACAGGCTTGCAGACGATGAGCGTCTGGCGGTCCTGGATGCCGTTGTTGCGGCCGCGGATGGCCGGATTACCGTGACCGTCGGCGTGAGTTCGGAGAGCAACGCGCTCGTTGCTAAACGAACCCGAGAGGCGCAGGAACACGGAGGAACGGCCGTGATGGTCTCGCCGGGGCGAATGGCAAAGCCGAACGAGGCGGTTCTATATCGCTACTTTGAGACGGTTCAATCCGTGGCGACCATCGGGATAGTGGTCCAGGATCATCCGTCAGAGAGCGGCGTGAACATGTCGCCTGGATTCATTGCACGATTGAACGCGGAACTCCCCCGAGCACAGTACTTGAAGCTGGAAGACCCGCCGACGCCACCGAAGATCACGCAGGTGCTGGCGCTAACCGGCGACAACATGGCGATCTTTGGCGGGCTTGGTGGATCATTCCTGTTTGAGGAACTCCGTCGAGGCGGCTCGGGAACGATGACCGGATTTGCGTACCCGGAGGTCCTGGTAGTCCTGTATCGACTCCTGGAGGCCGGAGACGTGGCTGGAGCGCGCAAACTCTTCTACGATTGGGTGCCGTACATTCGGTACGAGAACCAGCCGGGAATCGGCCTCAGCATTCGTAAGTACTCGATGATGAAGCGCGGGCTGATGGACACCTTCGGCACACGACCACCGAGTCCGGCGATCGACAAGCCGACACAGGATGAGTTGGACGACATTCTGGCTTCACGGCCGGAGATACCGGCCGTCTAAAGCCGATCGTCTCCCAGCTAGTAACGAGATCGAGCTGACGTTGTCCGCCCGATTTTCGCGTCTGCGATGCTATTCCGTTCCGGCTCAGACGGATTATCGATGTGTCTGAAGCCCAGTGTGTCGAGGCTCGGATGACGTATTTCCGGCCATCAGCGCGGCGATTCCACAAAGTGGTGGAAGGACCATGTATGCAACAAGGCCGGTGGTGTATGAGCCGGTCAAATCCAGTGCGAGAGCCAGAGGCAGGGGGCCGAGCGCCGCGGCCGCCATCATGCCGAAGTTGGTGACGCCCCGAATACTGCCAAGGTTCTTCCGACCAAAATAAGTCGGCCAGATTGCCTGAGTGGCGTTCATCAGGAAGCCCATGTTGACCCCGAGCACGGCGCCGTACAGATACGCATGCCACAGCTCACTTATGCCGAGCAACAACAACATTGCAACAACGATCACGCCCTGTCCGCTGGCAATCAGGTAGCGGATAGGGACGCGGCTGGACAGGTATCCAGACGAGAACTGTCCGGCGATAAGTGAGGGTGCGAACACGACGAAAACTCCCGCTGCTGCGGACGATGTCAGACCCTTCGATGTCATAAACGAGACCTGGTGAAACATGACCCCTGTTCCGACCAGCGATTGCGCAGTTCCTGCGAAGATCAGTAGCCAGAGCGCCCGGCTGTGCATCGCCTCATTCAAGCTCCACGACCGCTCTGAATCGAGCATGTTTCTCTTAACAGGAATATCAGATCGGACACACCTTGACTGGTCTCCGTCCGGGAGAAGGCCAATGGATTCCGGACTCGTACGGACCAACAATATGGCTGGCAAGATGAGGATCGACCACGCTGTGAACGCAATGACCACCCACGCCGTTCGCCACCCGAACGTCTCAATCAGTGTGGCGCCGTAGATAGGATAGAAGCCACTTGCGGCGGCGCCGCCAAGTGCCATCAGCGCCAAAGCCATCGGGCGCTTTCTGACGAACCAGATCGACACGACCGTCGCCGGGATGAGGCTCAGCGCTCCTTGTCCCATCGATCGCATGATCGCGAAACCAACGAACAGTGCCCATGCGGAGTCAGCCCGGGAGAGCCACACGGCGCCCGCTCCAAGGAGCAGCGTGGACACAACGAGCATGATGCGCGGGCCGAATCGATCCAGGCTGCGTCCGACGACAATTGTCACGGCAGCGGCGAACAGTGAACCGAACAGGTACAACGTCGAGATCGTCGTCGAAGACAGACCAATGTCGTCGATGAACGAATCCTGAAACACCGAAAACGTGTAGGTCTGACCGGGGGCTGATGTGAAGCTCGCCAAAGCAGCTACTACGAGCACCACCCAGCCGTAGTAGAAGGGCGTGCGAGCTATGCGCGGCAAGGTTTTTGGCTGGTCGTCAGAATTCGTGCTCACGAAGAACTCAGTCTACCGAAGCCCTCTGTAGGTTGAGGTGTTAATCGCTATCAGAAACGGGCAGCGATTGTGAAAATCGGAACCACCTTAGGGTCCGAAACCGTCTGACGCTATCCTGTGTCAGTCAACTAACTATCACCGTCATCATTGGAGAAACCTCGTGCCACGTTCTGTTCCGGAATATGACGTCGTAGTTGAGCAGGATGTCATGGTCCCGATGCGCGACGGCGCCCTGATGGCTACAGATATCTACCGCCCAGCCCGAGACGGCAAGATAGTAGAGGGGCGCTTGCCGGTTCTTCTGAACCGAACGCCGTACAACAAGGTCGATAATGAGCGCTCCTCTGGCTACAACCGTTGGTTTGCTGAGCGCGGCTACATCGCCGTTACCCAGGACTGCCGTGGGTGTTATCGCTCCGAAGGTGATGTCCACTTTTTATTGCCGGAGGCAGAGGACGGGTTCGACACGCTGGTGTGGATAAAGGAACAGCCGTGGGCAGGCGAGAAGGTCGGCGCGTGGGGGACATCATGGGCGGCCTGGACGCAGACATCGATGGCGGCGCTTGGTCCCGACAATCTCGCGGCGATGGTGCCGAATATGAGCGGCTCGAACGCCTACACGAGTTCTGTACGGCATGGCGGCGCGCTGGAGTTGCGGTTCCTTGCATGGGCGTTCTGGCACTCCGCATTGAACACACAGGCGCGACTTAAACAGGACCCCCACATCGCTGCATCTCTGCTGGCAGGGAAGCCCTCGTTTCGGGATTGGTTAACCCGGCTGCCGATACGCCCGGATCAAACCCAACTGAGGCATACACCGCCCTACGAGTGCTGGGCGATCGAGCTGACCACCGCCGCTGATTATGACGATTACTGGAAGCACCCGAGCATGAATCCCAGCCTGTACTGGGACAACTACCCGGACGTGGCGACTCTGTACGTCGGCGGATGGTACGACTCTTATACGCGCGGAACGTTTGAAAGCTTTATCGGACACGGTGATGTGGCGGCGGCTCCGGTTTTGGTGCTGGTCGGGCCCTGGACACACGGCGGCGCCATGCCGGAACGCACGTACGCCGGCGACGTGG
>CAUZKS010000094.1:0-7605 GCA_963580625.1 Dehalococcoidia bacterium
TCCGACGCCCCGACAGATGAGGCCGCTCCGGAAGAATCTGAGTTAGAAGCACCCGCCGCAGAAGCACCCGCCGCAGAAGCACCCGCCGCAGAAGCAGCAACTCCTGAAGCCCCGACCGCAACAGAAGCCACATCTGAGACCGAAACAGAAGCTCCTGCAGCGGAGGCCGCTGCCGAGTCCGAGGAAACTCCAGAGGAAGCGGAAGAGACTCCTGAAGCTCCCCAAGCTGAGGTTTCAACCGAAGCATCTGACGATGCGAAGGACGGGACCGTCGACAAGACGGCCGAGTAACAATCGATAACATCCTCGCCCGTCCAGTTTCGGGTGGGCGAGAATCCAATTAACTGAACACAGAGGTCACAGGTCACTTGGCAATCACAGCCGCAATGGTGAAGTCGCTTCGGGAGCTAACCGGGGCAGGGATCATGGACTCCAAACGCGCCCTGGAAGAGGCGGACGGAGACGAAAAAACCGCCATTGAATTTCTGAGGGAGAAGGGGTTGGCATCCGCAGCAAAACGTGCGGGACGCGCGACCTCTGAGGGCGTTATCGAGAGTTACATCCACAGTGGCAACCGCGTGGGTGCCCTCGTGCAGCTCTCATCTGAAACCGACTTCGTCGCACGTACCGACGAGTTCAGCCAGCTGGCGAAGGAACTCGCCATGCAGGTAGCGGCGATGAACCCGAAATTTGTTGACCGGGATTCCGTCCCGGAAGACGCAGATGAAGTCTCTGACGATGAACTGCTGATGGAGCAGGCCTACATCCGTGACCCTGGCCAGACCATCGGAGATCTTGTTAAAGCCATCGCGGCCAAGACCGGGGAAAATGTCCACGTGGGCCGATTTGCCCGCTACGAACTCGGGGAGTAAAACCCGGATCCAGCCCGATTAGACGTAACGGTCCTCACCCAGATCAATTCGGCCAATCGCAATCAACCAGACGCAATTGGGGCAGCCAGTGACGACGTATAAACGTGTCCTGCTCAAGTTGAGCGGTGAATCGCTCAAAGGGGACCGTGAATTCGGCCTCGACCCGGATGCGCTCCGTTACGTGGCCGAACAGGTTACAGAAGCCGCCGATACCGGCCTCCAGATCGGCATAGTGGTCGGCGGCGGCAACATCTGGCGCGGCGCTGACTACGAAGCGGTAGGTATGGACCGTGCAACGGCCGATAACGCCGGGATGCTCGCCACGATCATCAACGCCCTGGCGGTTCAGGACGCCTTGGAACGTAACGGCCTCGCGGTGCGCACACAGACCGCCATCAACATGTCCGCGATAGCGGAGCCGTACATCAGACGCCGCGCCATCCGGCACTTTGAAAAAGGCCGTCTGGTGATATTCGCCGGCGGCACGGGCAGCCCGTATATGTCCACCGATACTGCGGCTGCGCTCAGAGCGCTGGAAGTCGGCGCAGACGCGCTGTGGATGGCCAAGAACAACATCGATGGCATTTACACATCTGATCCCAACGTAGATAAGTCAGCTTCCAAACTCGGCCACATGACTCACCTGGACGCTCTGCAACGCCGCGTCGGCGCGCTGGACTCAACCGCGCTCTCAATGTGTATGGACAACGGACTGCCGATCGTTGTGTTTGACCTGTTCAGTCCGGGTAACCTTTTGCGGATACTACGCGGGGAAGAAATCGGAACGTTGATTTCAGATACCGTGCCTGTATAGGTCAAATAAGCGACGATCGCTACCAGATGGACCGGGCGCGGTTCATCTCATCTAGATCGGTTTTAATGGAGGGAATCGGGATGACCACGGAGATCCTTGAGGACGCTCGAAGGCGAATGCAAGGCGCGGTAGACGCACTTAATCGAGACCTCGCGGGATATCGGACAAACCGTGCCTCTCCGGCACTTGTAGAGAACATCATGGTGGACTACTACGGGACGGAGACCCCTCTCAGCCAGGTTGGATCTATCAGTGTCGGCGACGCTCGCCTGCTCGTGATCCAACTGTGGGATGCGGCGGCAGTCCAGGGCGTTGAACGTGCATTGCGGGACGCTGATCTGGGGATGAACCCGCAGGTAGACGGCCAGACTGTTCGGTTGGTTCTCCCAGTACTAACCGAAGAACGCAGGCGTGACCTTGTTCGCCTGATGGGTCGTCGGGTTGAAGAAGGCAAGGTCGCTGCCCGGAACGTTCGCCGGGGCGCGCAAGATTCATTGCGGACACTGGAGAAAGACGGTGAGGAATCGCAGGACGTAGTACGTCGTGCGCTCACTACACTTCAGGACCACACTGACGCGACGGTGGACGAAATGGACGCGGTCAGCAAGAAAAAAGAGGAGGAGGTGATGGAGGTTTAAACCTCCATCATCTGGAACGTCCTGTGACCGTTTCTCCACGCTCGTCATCCCAGAACTCTCCGTATGAAAGTTCGCCCGCCAGCAACTCGGTGGTAGTACCTTCAGGCGATGATGGAACGACGCCCAAGCACGTCGCAATCATCATGGACGGAAACGGTCGCTGGGCATCTCGGCGCAGCCGCCCGCGCGCTGACGGACACCGGGCCGGCACCGAGAACGTGCGCTCGGTCATCTTCAGACTCGTCGAACGCGGGGTCGGCTACGCAACTCTCTTCGCGTTCTCAACCGAAAACTGGTCACGCCCCGGCGATGAGATCTTGGCCTTGCTCGCGATCCTGCAAGAGGTGATCCGTTCAGAGGCCGAAGAACTGCACCGCAACGGGGTTCGGATCCTGCACATCGGCCGGCTGGATCGTCTCCCGGCGGAACTCAGTCAGTCGATTGTCGATGCCGTGGAGCTGACACGGAACAACGACCGCCTCGTGCTCACCATCGCATTTGATTACGGCGGCAGGGCGGACATCGTGTCTGCGATCAAGGCCATCGTCGCCGAGGGCGTTTCGCCTGGCGAAATCGATGACGCGCTCATCGCTAGTTACCTTTCGACCGGGGACACGCCCGACCCGGACCTGATTATCCGAACCGGCGGCGAGTTCAGGATTTCTAACTTCCTGCTCTGGCAGTCGGCCTACGCGGAGTTCTATTCGACGCCGGTACAGTGGCCCGATTTCGATGGAGACGAGGTCGATGTCGCACTAGAGGCGTATCGATTCCGCCAACGCCGTTTTGGTGGCGTTGACCCTGTTGTTTGAGGATCCTTTGAGAGCGGCCAAGGCACACCCCTCTAAATGGCACTTCGAATAGTCACCGCCATCATCGGGATCTCGGCGCTGATCGCCGTTCTTCTGATCGGGACATCGGCCGTTGCCGCACTAGTGATGGTCCTTGCCGTCGCCAGCGGTTGGGAACTCGCCGACATGGTGCGCGCCAGAAGAACGTGCCCGTTACGTTGGTTCCTCCTGGCCTGGCCAATATCCCTCGCCGCGGCTGGCTGGCTCATTGCAGAAGGCGTGACCGGATGGTGGGTGATGCTGGCGGCGTTCTTGATCGGGACGGTGCCGGCTATCGGCATCCTGCTGACCGGTCGTAGGACTGCATTTGTCTACGCTATCGCGGCCGGCCCCTATGTCGGAATAGCACTGGCACACACGCCAATCCTAAGATCAGTGGACGATGGCGCCCAATGGCTGGCTCTTGCCGTTATCGTGACCTTTGCTGCCGACTCCGCTGCTATGCTCGCGGGAGTAACTGTAGGCAGACACAAACTCTCCCCTCGGATCAGCCCCAAAAAGACTTGGGAAGGCGTCGCAGGCGGTCTCATAGGCGGTGCGATAGCGGCGCTGGTAGTCGACGCAGTGTTCGATCTCGAAATCGCGTTAGCCATGGCCATCGTACTTGGAGTTGTGATGGCTGTGACAGGAACTCTCGGGGACCTCGGAGAATCCGCGTTCAAGCGGCACGCCGGGGTAAAAGACTCGGGATTTCTGGTCCCCGGCCACGGAGGCGTTCTTGACCGCTTGGACTCTCTGATGCCGAACCTGATCATCGTATACTGGGTTTCCGAATGGAGCGCCACTTGAATCGGTCCCTAAACAACTCCAAGCGCCCCAAAAACGTAGTTCTGCTTGGCTCTACCGGCTCGGTCGGTACCCAGACGCTCGACGTCATACGCGCACTGCCTGACCGGTTTCGGGTCATGGGATTGGCGGCGGGCCGTAATGTTGACCTTCTCGCATCTCAGATCGCTGAGTTCACACCCTATCGCTACTACGCAGCAGACGGACGTGAGCCGGCCAACAGTAGAGATTGTCGTCCCGCATCCCTCATCGAACTCGCAACCCTGAATGACGTCGATCTCATAGTGGCTGCGATGTCCGGTGCTGACGCTCTGGAACCGGTTATCGCTGCGCTCGGAGCCGGAATCCCGGTGGCTCTGGCAAACAAAGAGCTGGTCGTGATGGCCGGCGAATATCTCCGGGAAGCGGCACAGCACGGCAGCACCGAAATACTCCCGGTAGATAGCGAGCCATCAGCCATATGGCAGTGCATCCGCGGTGAATCGGAGAAGCCCAAACGACTGATCATCACTGCCTCAGGTGGGGCGTTCAGGGATCGATCGTGGGACGCACTGCGTTCCGTATCAGCTGAAGAGGCGCTCGAGCACCCGACCTGGCAGATGGGCCGTAAGATCACCATCGACTCAGCGACCTTGATCAATAAGGCGCTGGAAGTGGTCGAGGCGCACTGGCTATTCGATATTCCTTACGAACAGATCGACGTGGTGATGCACAAGCAGTCCATCATCCATTCGATGGTCGAATTCCAGGACGGCTCCGTCAAAGCCCAGATGGGCCCGCCGGATCTGAGATACCCGATTCAGTGCGCGCTCACACATCCTGAACGGGTGGAAAACCCGACATTGCCCCGCTTTGATCCCATCGAGGTCGGTAGTCTGACATTTGAAGAACTGGACTCTTCCCTCTACCCCTGTTTCGATCTCGCACTGGATGTCGCAAAGCGCGGCGGTACCTGGCGGGCCGCGCTCGTCGGTGCCGACGAGGCGGCTGTCGATCTTTTCCTTGACGGCAAGATCGGATTCACAGAAATCGGCCCGGTTATTGAACAGGGCCTGTCCGGACATCGACCGATAATGGAGCCGTCTCTTCGTCAGTTAACCGAGGCCGCTTCCGAGACCGCAACCCGCATCCGGAACGATTTTGTTACTTAAAGGCTAGCGACGCCTGACGGGCGACCGACCGTAAATTCATGATTCCAGCAACACTTATATTCGGCATCCTGACGTTCTTACTCGTCCTTGGTCCGCTGATCATCCTTCACGAGCTTGGCCACTTCGTCACGGCCAAGTTGACCCGCACCAAGGTCGTGGAGTTTGGGTTCGGATTTCCGCCACGCGCCACTGGCTTGTGGACCGGAGCCACAGAGGTGTCGATCACTGAAGAGACCATCTTTGAGGGGTTCGGAGAACTCGAATCGGTTGAGCCGGGTGACCCCTCGGCTATTACTCGTGACGGAGATGACCTGCGTGGAGTGCAGTCGGAATCGTTCGACCACAGGCTCGCAGCACTTGAGGGAGGTATCCAGGTCGAGGCCGCAGTCGAGAAGCGAGCCGATGGTTCATTTCACGCCCTCCTCCTGCGCCCAAAGAAACGGCGTAACGCTCTTGGGTCAGACGTCGGCGATGCGGTCATCGGTGATCTCATCAACGGCAAGCTTCGTGCGGTAGGCCGGCACAGCATCACAATTTCGGAGATGGTATGGTCCATCAACTGGCTGCCACTTGGCGGCTTCGTAAAGATGGTCGGCGAAGAAGACCCCGAGGCCGAGAACAGTCTGGCCAGCAAATCAAAATGGGCCCGATCGTTCGTCCTTTCATCGGGTGCCATTGTGAACGCCATCATCCCGATCATCTTGTTCACCTTCGTCCTGATGCTTCCGCAAACCCAGTTGGCGGGCGATGTCACCATTACCGCCGTGTACCCGGATTCTCCGGCCGACCAGGCGGGTCTTCGCGCCGGAGACCGCATCCTTAAGGTTGATGGCCGCGACATTGATGATCTGACCGGCCTACAACAGGCCATCACCCTTAAGCTCGGCGGCATCAGCAACTGGCTTGTAAGGCCAGGCATCCCGGACCCCTCTCCGATGCCGGGCGCGACAGCATTTCAGTACATAGAAAGCCGTGACAAAGAGATCTCGCTCTCCCCGCGGTACCAGGTGCCGGATCGCGACGTGGTGTTCGAAGTCACAGACCCGGAGAACCAGCTACTCCTTGCAGAGGCGCGGCTGCTGGATATAACCGTCGGCGTCAATGACAGGCTCCGCGTCGTTCTGGAAGCTACCGACACCAGCGAAGAAATCTCGATAACCGACGCACGCCTCTTGGACAGCCGCATCGAACTGGGCGACGAGCTCCAGGTTGTGGGCCTTGTTTCGGACCCCACCAGTGAGATCTCACTTCCTGATGCAAGGCGACACGAATTCTCGCTCGGGCTAAACACTTCGATAATCGACGGTTCGGTCGGTATTCAGATCAGGACCGAGAACGCCGTCCAGAAAACGGTCTCGGACAATCCGTGGAACGCATTCACGGGATCATTCCGTGAGATACGGGATCTGATTCTTCTGACCAAGAACTCGGTCACGGGATTGGTTCAATCTTCAAATAATCCGCAATTGAGCGGCCCGGCAACGGTCGGTCCGATCGGTATCGGACAGCTCACCGGTGAGATAGCGGTGGCCGATGCCGCCGTCTCGACCAAGCTCAGGACCTTCGCCGTTCTTGCGGCGACGATCAGCCTCAGCCTGACCGTGATAAACATTTTGCCGCTGCCCGGCCTCGACGGTGGGCGACTTTTGTTCGTCGCTATCGAAGCGGTTAGGGGCGGTAAACGAATCTCCCCCGAACGGGAAGCTATGGTTCACCTCGCCGGTATCCTTGTGTTGCTGAGCTTGATGGCATTGATTAGCGTGCAGGACGTGATGCGAATATTCCGCGGAGAGAGCTTTTTCTGATGAAACGTGTAACCCGAGAAGTATCCGTGGGCGGCGTCAAGATCGGTGGCCGCAACAACCCGATCGCCGTTCAGTCAATGACCACCTGCGACACGCGTGACATCGAAACCACGGTCGCCGAGATCATCGGACTGGAAGAGGTCGGCTGCGAGATTATCCGCGTGGCAGTGCCGGACATAGCCGCTGCGGAAGCGCTTGGCGAGATCAAGCGCCGGATCAACATTCCGCTTGTCGCAGACATCCATTTCCATCACGAACTTGCGCTCGAATCAGTACGGCAGGGCGTGGACATGCTCCGCCTCAACCCGGGCAACATCCGCGACGAGACCAAAGTTCGAGAGGTCGTGGAAGCGGCGAAAAAGGCTCGAATTCCCATCCGCGTGGGCGTCAACTTTGGCAGCCTCCCGCCCGTCGGCAAAATCGGCGTTGCGCGCGGCGGCTCCCGATTGCAGGACGGCGTGAACCAGCTGGCCAAGGCTGGTGATTCAGAGGGCGGCTATGCCGTCGCGGATCACATGGTCGCAACGGCACTGTGGGAGATTGGCATCCTCGAGGCGCTTGATTTCGAAGACATCAAAATTTCTTTGAAGGCGTTCGATGTCCCGACCACCCTGGACGCATACCGCAAACTCGCGCCGCTCGTGCCGTACCCGTTTCACCTCGGCATCACAGAAGCGGGCACTCCGTT
>CAUZKS010000095.1:0-7583 GCA_963580625.1 Dehalococcoidia bacterium
CGTCGAAGTGGAGGATGCCGACGTTGCCGTGGCCGTACTTATCCGCGACAGCCGTGGCGGACGGCAGGGTGATCGAATGGTCGCCCCCAAGCACGATCGGTAGCGTGTCAGCATCCAGGGCTTCCCGGACTTTGACCTTGACCGCATCGTGGCTCAACTGGAGATCAGACGGCGGGCAGTTAGCGTCGCCAAAGTCGACCACTTTCAGAAATTCGAGCGGGTCGATATCCAACCCGAGGTGATACAGCGTTCGCGAGGCTGTGAAGTAGGAAGCGTCGCGGATGGCGCGGGGACCAAAGCGCGTGCCGGGTCGGTACACAACACCCATATCTACGGGCGCGCCGAGGATGGCTATGTCAGCGTCAGACGATTTCAACTCGGCGGCATCCCGGGCGAACGGCAGGTGCAGATAAGTCGGCAACCCGACAAACGCGGGATGGGGATCGTCGCCGTGGAGGTTTGTCATGAATTGTCCATTCAAATCAGAGTTTGGCGGTTCATCCGCGTCACGTGATGGTAATGCCGCCGTCCACCACGTAGGTGCCGCCTGTAGCGAACCCGGCGTCGTCTGATGCCAGGAATGCAACCCACGGAGCAATGTCCTGAGGTGTACCGAGTCGCCCAAGCGGGGTTGCAGCCAGCATCATCTCACTTCGTCCGTCTGGGTCAGGAAAATCATCCCAGTCTGGCGTTCGCTCCAGCGCGCCGGGGCAAATTGCATTCGACCGTATGCCTTTGTCACCGTAGTGAACGGCGATGTGGCGATTCAGGCCAAGCAATCCAGTTTTCGCCGTCATGTAAGAGACATTGGGCGTTCGGCCGATTATCGCCGTAATCGAACTGATGATAATTATCGAGCCACCATCACCCTGTTTGATCATTTGCGCCAATCCGTGCTTGCAAGTCCGGAATACTCCACGCAGATTCACGTCCTGGGTTTGCTCCCACTCCTCTTCTTCCATCTCAAACAGATTGACGTCCGTGTTGTGGCGCTGAATTCCAGCGTTTGCGACAACTACATCAAGCCTGCCGAAGACTTCAACCGTGCGCTCAACAGCCGCCTTCACCTGGCTGTCGTCGGTCACGTCAACGGTCAACGCTAGCGCCTTGCCGCCGGCCGAGGTGATCTCCGCAGCAACGTCCTCGACTCCCTGTGCAGGGATTCCCGCCAACGTTACAGACGCGCCAAGATTCCCCATGTAGCGAGCGCTCGCGGCACCGATTCCACTGCCAGCGCCGGTGATGAGCGCCACCTTGCCGTCGAGTCGCATAGGTCCTCCAGATACTTGGGTCACGTGGCTTCGTTCTCAAGTCTGGATGCTAGTCTATGGGCGCTTGAAATGGCGGCGAATCAGGAGGAATGAATGGCGTGTCGCCTCCTCCCGATTCAGCTTCACGTACCTGCCAACTTGCTGTCATTCTGAACTCGATTCAGGATCGATTGGTCCTAAGGCAATGTTCTAATTACCCGCAACCGGAACATCCCTTGTCGCCAGAAAATCACCTGCAGGTAAGAGGAACGGATCCTGAATCAGTTCGGGATTCCGGTGGCCTCAAGCCCGGGCGAATCGGGCGTCGGGAGCGTCTGGATACCCGCGCGCCGTACTGATACTCTGCCGCGAATATGACAACGACTGAACATAATCCTGACCGTACAGCTGATGTTTTAATCGTCGGCGCTGGCGCTTCCGGCGCAGCTGTCGCCGCATCACTGTCCGAGGCCGGCTTCGATGTGGTCTGTATCGAACAGGGCCACTGGCAGGACTCCTTCAAGTACCCCACGGCCGACCCCGACTTCGAGTTCAAGGCGATGAGTTCCTGGTCGATAAACCCGAACAAACGTCGCCTTCCCGAGGACTACCCGGTAAACGTAGAAGACTCGGCGGTCGACCCCGTGATGTTCAACGGCGTTGGCGGAAGCACCATCATGTGGGTAGCGCACACACCGCGCCTGCACCCGTCCGATTTCCGGGTCAAATCTCAGGACGGAGTGGCCGATGACTGGCCGATTTCGTACGAGGACCTGGAGCCGTGGTACGACCTGAATGATCACGTCATGGGCTGCTCCGGCATATCTGGAGATCCGGCTAACCCGCCCCGCTCAGAGAGACCAATGCCACCCATACCGATCGGCCGGGACGGCGAAATGATCGCCGGCGCTTTCGATCGGCTCGGCTGGCACTGGTGGCCATCCGATGCCTACATCAACTCAACTCGTTACGGACAGGGACGCGACGCCTGCAATTTCTGCGGCCACAACATGATGGGTTGCTATCAGCGCGCCAAGGCTTCGACCGATCTGACGTACTGGCCACGGGCTATCGATCAGGGCGCCGAGCTTGTGACCGGTGCCCGTGTCAGGGAGATAACAACCGACTCGGCGGGCAGGGCTACCGGCGTGAATTATCTGGACGCCGAAGGTAATGACCGGCATAGAACCGCAAGATCCGTGGTGATGGCGGCTAACGGCATCGGGACGCCTCGTCTCATGTTGCTTTCCGACTCCAAAAATCACCCTGCTGGCCTTTCAAATTCATCAGGGCTGGTCGGGAAGAACCTGATGTTTCACATGTTTGGTGGGACCTCCGGGGTCTTCCCGGAACATGAGGACCCGTGGGTGGGTCCGGTTGCCAACATCATTCTTTCGCAGGAGTTTTACGAGACGGATCCCGATCGTGGGTTCTTGCGCGGCTACACGTTCCAAATGTCCCGTGGACAGGGACCGGGCTCGATCGCGCGAGGTGTAGCCGGCCATCGCGTGCCCTGGGGAGAAAACCATCACGCGGTCTTGGAACGACGTTTCCGAAACACATTAGGCCTCGGCCCTATCGGTGATGATCTGCCTGAAGAACATAATTCTGTGACGCTCGATGAACGTTTAACCGACAGCTCCGGCCTCCCGGCGCCGAAGATCACGTACAGAGTCAGCGATAACTCACGCGCCTTGCTGGATCACGCCATCACACAAGGGACAAAAGTGCTGAAAGAAGCGGGCGCGACCGAAATTTTGGTCAACCCGCAATCACGAGAAACCGGCTGGCACTTGTTGGGGACGGCACGCATGGGTGATGACCCTGAGCGGTCGGTGGTCGACAAGAACGGCCAGTCACACGATATCGACAACCTATTCATCGTGGACGGCAGTGTTTTTGTAACGGGAGGGGCAGTGAACCCGACACCGACCATACAGGCGATTGCGCTTCGCACTGCCGACTACATCACGAAGAATCGGGGGGACCTGAAAGCCTAATGGTGATTAAGCCCGATACCTATCTTCTAACGGCCGCCCTTAACCGCGTCATTCCTCCAGTGGGTGACCTGCCTGGCGCCGGTGGAATGGAATTGGCGGAAGAAGTGATCAAACGATCGGCGGCCGATTTTCGATTTCATGACGCGCTGACCAGAGTCCTTGGCGCTCTACCATCGCGGAACGACTTTCTGGCGCTAGATGACGATGGACAAGACGACGCGCTTCGCACCGCGGAGTCTTCTCACGCGGACGCTTTCGGGCTGTGGTTGGACGTCGTTTACACCGTCTACTACATGCACCCCGAGGTGCATCAGCGTCTGGGCTGGCACGGTCGATCTCCGCAGCCGGAAGGCAATGTGATGCCGCCGTGGGACGATTCCGTGCTCGGCGTTATTCGCAAGCGTGACCCGTTCTGGCGGAAGGCGTAGCTGGGGCGGACGCTTGCGGATTCACCTCGTAAATCGTCCTGAATAACCGGTTCCCACAAAATCGTCGTCTGATGCCGACAACGCCGCTCACAACCCCTCGCCCAAAGAACTCAGGCGGTGCGTGCACACCGGAAACCCAGGTTTCCGGTACTACTGTCTGGCGTGTTGCTCGATCGTGCGCCGTTCCGGTAGCGATTGCAGTACGAGGCGTGGCACAGGTACGAGCCGCCCTTCATGACGCGTGACGCACCCTCCAACGGGCCGAGCGGGTTGTCTCTCAAGGCGTCGAGCTGCTGGTGGAACGTCGGGCTCCAGTTATCGGCGCACCACTCCCACACGTTGCCGGACACGCAGTAAAGGCCGAACCCGTTCGGCTCGTAAGACGTCACGGGGGCTGTTCCCGCGAACCCGTCAAGCTCACGATTTTCATCCGGAAATCGACCCTGGAAGATATTGCACATGTACTTACCCTCTAGGACGAGATCCTCGCCCCACGGGTACATCTGTTGTGACACCCCCCCCCGCGCTGCCATCTCCCACTCGGCCTCGGTCGGCAACCGCTTGCCTGCCCAGTTGCAGTAGGCCGCTGCGTCAGTCCATGACACGTGCGTCACGGGGTGATCCATTCGGCCTTCCAGAGTCGAATCAAGGCCATCAGGGTGCAGCCAGTCGCCGCCATCAACGCGACGCCACCACTCCGACCCCACGACCGCCTGGCTCACGGTCTTCGCCGTTTCTTCAGAAATGAAGTCCTGGAACACGAAGGTCCATCCAAAGTTCTCGGCCTCCGTCTGGAATCCAGTCGCGTCGATGAACTCCTGGAATTGTTTGTTTGTCACTGTGGTGGAGTCAATATAGAACGGGTCCACGCCCACTTCACGGATCGGACCCTCCCCGTCTAGAGGGAAGCCACGTCCGTATTCGGTGCCCATCAGGAACTGCCCACCCGGGATCTTGATCATGGAATCATCGAACGGCGCCTTGGGCGCGTCGGAGAGGAGTTGCGATTCCGCGCTGGAGGCGGCACTTTCGAGATCAGATCGACCTGGCGCATTCAGGTTCCCTGTATGCATGTCGGTGTCCTGTACCGTTACCGAGTCCCGCGACGCCGCACAGCAGACGCAATCGTGACCCTCACTCATGCCTTAACGTCCGTCACCGGGAACGGGTATGGCCTTGAGCCGCCTTCGTAGCCAAAATCGGTCTGCATGGCCATGCCGCCGAGGTCCGCCAGCCGGTCGTGCATCGAGAGGCGCACTGAGCGCATAATTTCCTGGTCCAGTTCCGTGCTTAGCCGATCTCTGAGTTCACGGTGCGATGAGTGATCAGCCAGATTGACCTGCTCCTGTGGATCGTTGTGCAGATTGTAGAAGGTTACTTCTCCGGTTGAATATCGGGACAGCCGCCACTCACCGTCGTAGATCATCCAGCCGTCCGAGAGCATGCCGTAGATGCGTTCCCGCGCAGGTTCATCTGTGAGTCCCAATCCTGGCAACGGGCGTGAGTCCATGTGCTTCGGAATCGGCACTCCGGCCGCGGCCAGCATCGTCGTCGTGATATCCCGGACCTCTACGAGATCCTCCGACACCTGCCCGACCGGCAACCCCGGTCCCTGGATCACCATCGGGATATGGATCGCCGCCTCGTAGAACGACGCTTTACCGATCAAGCCATGGTCACCGAGATAGTCGCCGTGGTCCGTAGCAAGTATCACGACGGTGTTGGCCAACAGCCCGTTGCGACGTAGCGCTTCAAGCACCTCGCCGACCTCGTGGTCGACCTGCTTTACCAGACCCGCGTAGTGCGCCCGCACCTTTCGTTTCTGGGCGTCCGTGAAGTTAGCAATATCGACGCCGTTCCAGTCGTTCTTGTTGACGTCGATATTGCCTTGTCTCAACTTCGGCGTGTCCCCGGCGTCGGGTGAAGCCGCCGGCATGTCATCGGGATCAAAATCCCACGCATCTTCGAAGTCTGCTGCCGGGTCGTACGGACAGTGAGGTCCGGGAAAACCGACCATCATTGCGAAAGGCCCGTCGGAGCCGTATTCGTCGAGGAAGTTGACCGCCTCTCGCCCCACAAAACGATCCCACGAATGCTCCCACGGCAATTGGTGGACGATGGCGCCCTGATTCTCAAAGTAGCCCGCGTGCTCGTTGCCGTGGAGTTTCCTCAGCCCGCGCTCACGTAAGTAATGGAAGTAGTCGTCCCGGACGTTGAGCCAACGCTTGTCTTCGCAGATCACCCGGTGCTGGAATCCGAATCTGGCGTCCCACGGGTAGAAGTGCATCTTGCCGATGGCCGATGTGTAATAACCGGCGTCACTCATCAGCTGCGGCCAGGTTTGAATGCCAGCGGCCTGGTAGTCGAGCCGGATACCGTGGTTGTTGTCCGTGATGCCGTTGCGGATGGCGTTCATCCCGGACAGCAACGCATTACGGGCGGGGACGCAGATCGGAGATTGGGAGTAGGCCTGCTCGTAACGGGTACCGTTCTCGGCGACGGAGTCAATATTCGGTGTGTCGATGAAGTCCGCGCCGTAGCACGACAGGAAGTCGCGCCGAAGCTGGTCAGGGAAGAGGAAAACGATGTTCGGACGGTCAGCCAAAGTGGGCTCCTGGTGTTTTGTCTGAATCGACTGCTGGTCGCGGAATCGGATTGTATCTCCCAAGCCAACCTGCCGAGATGATAGCGAAAGCAGTCTCTCAATTCCGGAGCCGCAGCAGCGACCCTATGCAAATGGGCCGCAGTGCAGGGGCTTACGACGCGTTGAGGTACTATTCTGCGACTTGTGTCGCAGTATTGCGTGACCTGCAGTCCGCGTCCGCCTAGGGCATCAGACACGGTGGGTCGGGGACGGTCGCCTCTTGTCAGATCATGAGCGCGCCCGGAAAGCGAATGTATGCCACGTCCTAACGTCTTGTTCATCATGTGCGACCAGCTCAAGGCGACGGCCCTGAGTATGTATGGCAACCAGATCTGTGAGACGCCCTCGCTGGAGCGGCTGGCGGCTCAAGGCGTAACCTTCGAGAACGCCATCACGCCGCACCCGTTATGCGTCCCGGCTCGCACGGCGATCATGGCGTCACGCTATCCGCACCAGCTAGGGACTCGTCGCAACGAGACACTGATGCCGGAGGGTGTGACACACGCGTTTGGTGTGTGGAAATCAGCCGGGTACACGACCGGGCTGATCGGCAAGAACCACTGCTTTGACCGTGAGGAGGACATCGACCTGCTCGATGTCCGCTGCGAATTGTGGCATCGAGGCTTGCAGAACAACGCGCCACTCAAGGGCATGGAATGGTCCCGGCCTCAAGCGGACATCCACGCCGCAGAGGCTGTGCGCGCGAATATGCCTCGCCAGAGCCCCCGTATCTCGTACGCCGTGACCGACTTCCCAGACGAGGACTACGGCACGTCCGTCATCACCACCACGACGGAAAAATATCTTGAAGATCATGCCGCAGCGGATAACGGGGGCGACCGCCCCCCGTTTGCCCTGTGGGTCTCTTACCCCGATCCACATGAGCCTTACGAGACCACGCGCCGCTATGCCGATATGTTCCCGCCGGAATCTGTCGATCTGCCGCCCCGGCGCTATAACGAGTTCGATGAGTCAGCTCCCGAGCGAAATCGCATTCTGCATCGGATTCTTGGTCTCTCAGACGATAGCGAAGAGGATATTCGGCGCTCGATCAGCATCTATTACGCGATGACGCGTTTCGTTGACGACGGGATCGGTCGAATCCTGGACACGCTGGAGGCCACAGGGCTTCGTGACGACACGATCATCGTGTTCACGGCCGATCACGGTGATTTCATGGGCGAGCACGACATGATCGTAAAGGGTGGCGTGTTTTACGACTGCCTGGTCAGGGTGCCGCTGATCGTGTCCTGGCCCGGCC
>CAUZKS010000096.1:0-7555 GCA_963580625.1 Dehalococcoidia bacterium
GCGACGGTACGAGTGGTCGTTTCTATGTACCCGCTTGAGTATTTCACTAGTCAGATTGGCGGCGATCGGGTGCAGGTGGACGAGGTCGTCCCCTCCGGTGGCGACGCGCACGATTTTGAGCCGACCCCCGGCGATCTCCGCAAGATCGCTGGCGCCGATATGATCGTGTATAACGGTCTCGGCTTTGAGTCGTGGATCGATGCGTTGCTTGCTGCTGGGGACGCTCCCGATATCTCAGTGCAGGCAAGCTCAAGTTCCGTCGCCAGGCATTTTGACTCCGACGGGGTCGCTACGGATTCCCATGACGATATTGATCCGCACATATGGCTCGATCCGGTTCTCGCCGTCACGCAGGCACGCGCCATTACAGAGGGACTCGTGAAGGCCGATCCAGAGGGCAGGGAGGTATACCTGGCGAACTCTGATGCGCTTGTCGATCGGCTTACTGGGCTGGACGACCTGTTCATCGAGCGCCTTGGGAGTTGCTCCCGCGACACATTCATCACATCCCACGATAGCTTCAACTACATGGCCGCCCGATATGACGTCAACGCAATCGGAATAAACGGGATCAACCCGGAGTCAGAGCCAAGCCCGCGGGCGCTCGCTGACTTAAGTAACGCTATTTCTGACAGCGGTATCGGGTATGTCCTTGTGAGTCCTATCGACTCTGAACGTTTGAGCGACACCCTGGCCCGTGAAACGGATATCGAATCACTGCCCCTGCATACTCTGCAAAACCTCACCAGGGACCAGCAAGAGTCCGACGAGACCTACTTCTCCCTTATGGAACAGAACCTGGCGAGCCTCGTGACCGCCCTGGAATGTGACCAGTGACCATCGAGCCGAACGAAACGATGGACGCCACCGATTCCGTGGAATCTCAGGTCGCGTTGTGGCCTGAAGAGTCTGATGGGCCAGAGCTCCCGACCGATCGCCCGGTGGTGTGTGAGTTTACGAACACTTGGTACTCGTATGGAGGCGGAGAGCCTGCCGTGGAGGATGTGTCGTTTCAGGTCCGTAAAGGCGATTTCGCCGCTATTCTCGGCCCGAACGGAAGTGGAAAAACCACGTTGCTCCGTCTCGCCCTCGGCCTGCTGAAACCAACTCGGGGTTCGGTCGAGCTATTTGGGGAGTCCTCCGCCCGGTTCAGAGACTGGTCCCGGGTCGGTTACGTCCCGCAACGTGTGGAAGGGATGGGAACCCGTTTTCCGGCGACGGTAGAGGAGATCGTTGAACAGGGGTTGTACCGGGGATTCGACCCACTCGCTATTTTCCGAAGGCACGGCCGTAAAGAGGTTCTTGAAGCTCTGGACGTCGCCGGTATATCGCACCTGCGACGGAGACCGATCGAATCGTTGTCGGTCGGGCAGCGTCAACGGGCATTGATTGCGCGCGCCATCGTCGGCCAGCCTGACCTTCTTTTTCTTGACGAGCCAGTCTCCGGAGTGGACGCGGTAGGGCGTGACCGGTTTCATGAACTCATCTCCTCGCTCAATCGTGAACATGGAATGACCGTGTTTTTGATCTCGCACGACATAGGTGCGGTCATGCAGGGAGCGACCGTGTGCGCCTGTATCAACCGGACGGTCGTGTTCCACGGGCCACCTCATCACATAACCGGCGAGCATCTATCAGAGTTGTACGGCTTCCCCGTAGATGTCCTCCTACACGACGCCCTTCATGAGCACAGATAAGGACAGTTGATCCTTGCCTGAGATCTTTCAGTTCGACTTCATGATCCGGGCCCTTATAGGGGGGTCGATGGTCGCGATCCTCGCGCCTGCGTTCGGTCTGTTTATCGTCCTGCGTCGACTTTCCTTGATCGCTGACACCCTGTCCCACGTCGCGTTGATGGGCGTCGCCATCGGTTTCGTGACCAGCATCTACCCGACATTTGTCGCGTTAATAGCAACCACATCATCCGCTGCCGGGATAGAGCAACTCCGGTCACGTGGCCGGTTGCCCGGTGATGCGGCCCTTGCCATCTTCCTTTATTCATCGCTGGCTATCGCCGTGATCGTGATCAGTAAATCTTCCGGCTTCAACGCAGACCTTTTTGGTTACCTGTTCGGCACCGTTCTTTCTATAAACGACCGCGATCTCTGGCTCATCGGGATCCTGCTGTTAGTCGTCATCCTGTTCGTTGCATCGTTCTACGCAGAGCTAACGCAGAGCGCGTTCGACCAGGATCTGGCGCACGTGAGCGGCGTCCGGGTGACGGCGACGAACCTGGCCCTGGCCATCCTGACGGGAGCGACAGTGACCGCATCCATGCGGGTTGTTGGCGTACTCATGGTGGGAGCGTTGATCGTGATACCCGTACTGGCGGCGCTGAGGTTAGCGCGGGGCTTCCGGACGGCTCTGTTGCTGGCGATAGGGTTCGGGTTGCTCAGTGTATGGGTTGGACTCGCGGTCGCGTTTTACTCTGATCTAGCAGCGGGCGGTTCGATCGTATTGACCACAGTCGCCATGCTCGCCCTCGCCGAGGTTGTAGGTAAGACCAGGGACTACTTTTCGGCACGCCGTGGGGCTTCCGACACGGGCTGGTCAGCCTCCACGCCATCCGCCCAACCTGAAATAGACGCCGACCAGAGGTAATCCGTCCACCACGGTGATTGGATCAATCTCAACGACTATCGTAGATCCCGGATTCTTCGCAGACACGCAATCCGGCAGCAGCCGAGAGGCGTATCTGACGAGGCCGTTGACCGCCCGTGAAGTTCAGGTGCTGGAACTGGTGAGTGAGGGTTACGACAACGAGGTCGTGGCAAACAAATTTGAAATTAGCCTGCGTACGGTGGAGCAAAACTTCAACGAGGCATACGGATCCATAAAAACTGTCGCTCTGCTGCAATAAACGCACGCGTATACGTTGTAAAAGTATTCTCAGAGTGCCTCGTGTCATGAACGCTTGAAGATCCATTTCGCCTTCGAAGAGCCGCATTTCGAGACAGTGGGTGGCGGTTATTTCGCGTCACGGTCCTGCCCGCCACGCCCTGTACAAGGCTTCGAGGCTGGTACGTCCTAAATTCAAATTGCGTCCCACATGGAACCAGTGCCTGCCGTACACTGCTTCTAATAATTTCACGATGGGAGCCCGGATATATGACCGACCAGAACATCGCGCTAATGGCACACCTGATGCGCAGGGCTGGATTCGGCGCGTCAAGAGAAGAATTGGAGCGCCGCGTCGAACTCGGCTATGAAGCTACCGTGGACGAGCTTCTGAACCCCGGGGATCAGGATGCCGTGGATATCTACGAGTTCCTGCGTTACTACCCACTGTGGTGGAAGCCGGGAACGATGGGCGGGTTGGGTCACGCCCCGTGGGTCTGGCGAATGATCAATACAAAAGCCCCGCTCCAGGAGAAACTCTGCCTTTTCTACCATCAGCTTTTCGCGACCGGCGTCGCCAAAGTCGATCACTACGATGAGATCGAAGACATGATCGAGTCGTTCCGTGAGATGGGCATGGGTAAATACAAGGACCTCCTCATGGCGGTGGCGCAGAGTCCTGCCATGATCTACTGGCTGGACAATCACGAGAACCATGCGGATTCGGTGAACGAGAACTGGGGTCGGGAGCTCCTGGAACTGTTCACGATGGGCGTCGGAAATTACACCGAGACCGATGTCAGGGAGTGCTCACGGGCATTCACAGGCTGGACGCTAAAACACAAGCTCCCACGGTTCCACATGGGGCGATGGGACTGGGATTACGAGTTCCGGCCGGACGACCACGATTACGGTGAAAAGACCTTCCTCGGTCACAAGGGCAATTTCGATGGCGAAGAGATCATCGACATCATCCTGTCCAAGCCGGCCACGGCGGCCTTCATTGCCCGTCACCTCTATAGCTTCTTCGTAGCCGATGAGCATCAGGTTCCCGCGTGGTCGGTCACGCCGCCAAACGATCCTGAAGCCGTCCAGTTAATCGCCGATGCGCTCATCGAAACCGACTATCACATCGGGACGGTGCTCAAGAAAATATTCAACTCAGACTTCTTCAAAGACTCCACGTTCAAACGGGTCAAGAATCCCGCCGAGGTAGTCATAGGAACACTCCGGTTGGTGGAGGACGCAGAACGCCCGGTGCCGGAGACGATGAGTTGGGCCAGCCAGATCGGATTTATGGGGCAGGAGCTTCTAAATCCGCCAAGCGTCGAAGGCTGGCACTCCGGAATAGAATGGATCAACAGTGGCACGCTGATGAAGCGCACCAACTTCACGGCAGAGATGATCAGCGATCTGTCCCGGCCCGGCGTGGTGAAGATCATCGACCGTATCAAGTCATCTGGCAGCGATCCTGAGGCCGTGGTCGATGCCTGTCTGGATGTGATGGGTCCGCTTGAGATCCCCAACGAATCAAGGGGTGAACTCCTGGACCACGCCCGGCAACTTGGAGAATTTGACTGGGAAGACGATCGCCCGGGGCAAGGCGGATCTGCGAAGGTGACCGAGATTCTTCAGCTCGTTGTCTCACTCAGGGAGTATCAGTTCGCCTAAAGACAAAGTCCTTAGATATCACGACCAGTTGGCTTAAATATATGGACCAGGAACGGACACAGGAGGGCACCAGGCTTGACTAGTCTCTTGGAAAACGGAACGAACGGAGCCGGGACAACTGATGAGCCGGTCATCGTTGTCCTGCAGTTGACCGGCGGCAACGACTACATGAACACAGTAGTTCCGTATAACGACCCTCTGTATCGCGACTACCGGCCGATCGTGAATGTTGGCGAGGAAGACGTTCTCGTTCTGGATGACGAGATCGGCCTTCACCCGACGATGGGTCCGATTCAGGACATGTACAAAGATGGAAACGTGGCGATCATTCACGGCGTGGGTTACGAGAACTCGCCCCGATCCCACTTTAGGTCCATGGATATCTGGCACACATGTGAGCCAGACAAGCTTGGAACCGAAGGCTGGCTTGGCCGAGTAGTACGTGAGCTTGATCCCGATAAGGAAAACGTTGTCACAGCCGTCAGTATGGGCCCGGCATTGTTCCGCGCACTCGTCGCACCGAACGTACCTGTAGCCACCGTAGAGAACATCGATAGCTACGGACTTCTCACCGATATCACACCGCAAGAGAAACTCGACCGCGTGCTCGGCCGTTACCAGCGGATGTACTCTCCTGCCATCGGTACCGGTCCGGTGATGGACTACCTTGGACAAACCGGACTGGATGCCCTGAAGGGTGCCGAGATCCTGAACGTCGCACCGGAGAAGTACTCATCGACCGTAGAGTACGCAGACTCCAGCATCGGGAAAAAGCTCAAGGGCATAGCACAGGTTCACCTCGCGGGCCTTGGCTCCAGGGTTTTCTACGCCGACCACGGATCATTTGACACCCACGCCGATCAACTGGGTCTTCACCACAAGTTGTGGTCCCAGGTCTCTCAAGCTATACGTGACTTTTTCGACGATCTCGAAGAGCACAACGCCGCGGACAACGTGGTGATGTTCCTGTTCTCAGAGTTCGGACGCCGCGTGTATGACAACGGGTCCGGCACGGATCACGGCGCCGGGGGCGTCTGCATCGCAATCGGCAAGGGCGTCAAGGGCGGCATGTACGGCCAGTACCCATCAACAAAGGCCAAAGATCTTGACCAGGGAGACCTCGTTCCTGATTTGGACTTCCGCAGCGTCTACACAAGCCTTGTCGAAGACTGGCTCGGGTTGGACCCTGTGCCAATCGTCGGCGGGAACTTTGAAAATCCAGGATTCATAGAAAAGTAGCGGCGCGCCTAATGGTGCATAAAGCGCCAACATCCCACCTTCAGTTACCAAGAGAACGGAAGAGGTCCAAGTGCTCACGACATCGGTAGCCGGACGGGCATTCGATTTTAGCCACGTCGTCGGCGGCAGACAGATCACCGGCATCGTCAACATCGCGTTTGGCGAAGGCGATGACGTCTACATTGTGAAAAAGGCTGCGGGATTCTCCGATGTCCTCAGGCTTTCCATCGGCGGCGAGCCCGATGATGAGGAAATCACGACCACGTTCAGCGAGGTCAACGAGGGCTTCTTTAGGGGAGCGTGGCCAGCATGCGTGGCCGTGGGTCCGAACTCGAACGTGTACGTGACCGATGAGCTGCGCCACGTGGTAAGCGTCTTCGATAGAGACGGACTGTTTTTGAATCATATCGGCGAGTCCGGAACCGGCGAGGGTCAGTTCGACCGGCCTTCAGGCATCGTGTTCAACGCGGCCGGCAACATGCTGATCGTGGATACGCTCAACCATCGGGTCCAGGAGTTGACTGCCAGTGGGGCGTTTGTAAACGGGTGGGGCAGTCAGGGATCAGGTGAAGGCCAGTTCCGGTCGCCGTGGGGCATCGCGGTGGACGCCAACGGCCACGTGTACGTGGCCGATCACAAGAACCATCGCGTCCAGAAGTTTGATTCAAACGGCGGATTCATCGCCTCCATCGGCAGTCACGGATCTGATACCGGCGAGTTTGACCACCCCTCGGACGTCGCGGTAGATCCCAACGGCGATATCTACGTTTGTGACTGGGTGAACAATCGCGTTCAGGTGTTCGACAGCGAATACAACTACATAACCGAACTGGGCGGTTCTGCCATCGAACTGTCCAAGTGGCAGAAGCTGTACGTCCGCGGAAACCCGGACGTACACAAAGCCCGCCGTCGTGTCGAGAGCCTGGAGCCGGAGTGGAAGTTTGCACTTCCAACCGGGGTCAAATTCGATGCAGCGCGGTCACGTCTGTTCGTGATCGATTCCCAGCGCTGGCGAATACAGATTTTCGACAAGCTGGACGGGTACGGCGACCCACAGTTCAACATCTAGCTCAGATGACACCGACTTAATCGTGACCTGACATTGGTCGTGTTGCCACGGTTGCCATCAACGATCACCGACCTCCAACACGTCCTCCAACGCAACCTTGGGCTGGTCCATCTCAGCTGTGCTCATTCAGGCGTCACCCTACCGTCGCGGGTCAAACGTGGCACGGAATAGAGATCCCTCTGAAGACCAGGTGACATCGACGGGTCGCCCGAGCGTACGGCGAGGGGGCGTTGGTCTCATCCTGACTCCGAAGCCCGACCAGCGTTCACCGGACTTCTCAACACTGCCATCACGCGGACGAGCCGATCAGCTTCTTCCTCCTTACGGCGGATGAAGCCGACCGGCTCGCCAATGTAGGTCTGGTGGAGACGGGGGAGAGTCGAACTCCCCGTCCAGCTAGGGTTTCGCTTCGACGTCTACAAGCTTAGTCGGCGATTTATTGTCTCGCCGCTGATCTCGCTCTCCGTCAGGCTACTTCAGCGGCCAGCCGATGATCTTAGGTCCGCACCAATCGGCGTCAGGCGGACAGCACCCCAAGTAAGCGTCGCAGCCATCGGTCCCCTCGGGGGAAGAATCGTGGCTACGTGGCCGTTTCTAGGCGGCCATAGCGAGTTGTTTCTCGCCGTTTAATGTTGCGCCAGCGGATTATCGAGGAAGTTGGCACCCTCGGCTTGCAGTCTGGCGGATGCCTCTCTGTCGAAACCACGCGTCCCCAGATACCACCTAATCGTACCGCGA
>CAUZKS010000097.1:0-7532 GCA_963580625.1 Dehalococcoidia bacterium
TGTTTAGTAAATAAGGGGGGGGCGAAAATGGACCTGCGTTAACTTTGAAAACGGCACTGATGGCCAACTAAATACACGGAGGCTTATTAACAGACCCATCTACGTATGTTGGATCTTGGCAGGGTTCGAAGCTGCGTTTGGTTGATCGGTGTCGGTGGAGGGGGGTTAGCCTCGGCCGATGAAGGGCATTTTCGTTGCCATGATTGTCATGAATTGGATGTTGGTGTCGAGGGGTAGGTTTGCGATAAACAGAACCTGCTGGCCGACGTAGTTGACGTCGAAGGTGGGTTCTGGGGCCAGTTCCATGTTCGCCTGCATGGTTCCGCCTCCCATTCGTTGCGTCATGGGTGTGGCTGCGTTTCCGATGTCGATCTGGGAGCAGGCGATGTCGTATTTGCGTCCATCGAGGGAGGTCGAACGGGTGAGTCCTGTCACGCCGTGTTTGGTTGCCGAGTACGGGGCGGAGCCTGGTCGGGGGACGTGGGCTGAGATGGAGCCGTTGTTGATGATCCGACCGCCCATTGGATCTTGATCCTTCATGATGAGCATGGCTTCCCGTGTGCATAGGAACGTGCCTGTGAGGTTGATGTCGACGACGGACTGCCACTGTTCGGGTGTGATTTGTTCGAGTGACGGCGCGCCTGCGCTGATTCCTGCGTTGTTGAAGAGCACGTCGAGTCTGCCGAACGATTCCATGGTTTTCTTGAATACGTTGGCAACGGCGTCTGATTTTCCGGCGTCGGCTGAAACGGATAGAGCGTTTCCGGCGTTGTTTCCAGCTAAGGCTGCTGTTTCTTCAAGCGCTTCAGTTCTTCGTCCCACGAGCGTGACTTTGTAGCCATCGCCGAGTAATGCCAGCGCTGCGCTTCTGCCAACACCGCTGCCTGCCCCTGTGATTACAGCGACCCTATCGTTTGCCATTCAATTTCCTCCGTTGACATTGAATTAATTAACGGCATGTTACTTGAGCAACGTCGTTCGAGAGGACTCTGAGAAGGCGTCGGTGTAATTGCGACACCGCTATCAGGGTGCTGTCGTCCGCCTCTCGGTGCTGTTTTTTACTTGATGATGCCATTGTCGATTGCATCAGCGAGTTGCCGCGCAGCACTCACTACACTCAACTACCCGCCCCGGCCATCTCCCGTTGCATCTGCCCCAGTCCCATCGGCCCTAGATCCAGTGCACGGTTGTGCCACGCCTTTAGATCGAACTCGGCCCCGGCCTTCGCCTTCGCCTGCTCACGTGCATCAAGCCAGTAACGCTCGCCCACCTTGTAGCTGATCGCCTGTCCCGGCATCCCGAGGTAGCGGTCGATCTCGCTCACCATGAATTCGGGGCCGAACGGCGAAGTCGGCTGCATAAAGGCCAGCGCCAGGTCCGGCGTCCACACCTCTCCCGGGTGGAAATCGGAGTCGCCCGGTATCCGCAACCCGAGGTGCATACCGATATCCACGACCACGCGTTGAGATCGGAACAGTTGCGACCCGAGCATGCCCAGGTAGTAGTCCGGGTTGTCGAGGTAGCCCAGCTCGCCCATGAGCCGTTCGGCGTACAGCCCCCAGCCCTCGACGTACCCAGATGTGCCCGCCGCCAGTTTCTGAAATCGGGAAAGCTGATCGCCCAGGCTGATCGTCGTTGCGATCTGGAAGTGATGTCCCGGAACACCCTCGTGGTAGACAATCGATACTTCGCCCCAGAGCGGGAATCGATCCTTACCTTCCGGCACCGGATACCACGTGCGGCCCGGGCGGGAGAAGTCTTCTGACGGTCCGGTGTAGTACATCGCCAGCGCGCCGCCCGGAGGGGCGATCATCACCTCTACCGTCTTTACCGGATCGGCGATGTCGAAGTGTGTGCCATCCAGTTCTTCGATCGTCCGATCCTGAAGTTCTTGCATCCACACTTTGAAGGCTTCGACGCCTTCGATGGAGCGCTCCGGGTCCTCGTCCAGCAGCTTCTTCGCATCAAGGAAATTACCGCCCGGGAGGATTTTCTCTGAGGTGATCGCCATCTCGGACTCGGCCCACCGCACCTGTTCCCAGCCCCACGCATACGTCTCCTCGAAGTCGATCTGTGCCCCCAGATACGACCGGGCCTTCAACTCATATCGCTCACGACCGACGCCGTCCAGGTCCGGCGTGGCGTTGATGTGATCATCGGCCAGGAAAGTCCCGAAATTAGCGAACGCAGCGGAAGCGTCCATCGATGAATTCGCGAGCCGTTCACGTAGCGCGCCGTCGCTCAACCCAGACGCGTCGTAGGCCGCGACAAGGCCATCAAAGAACGACGGACTTCCCTTCTGTCCGCTGTAGACCTTCGCTTGCTCAATCACCCCGATCACCTGTCGGCGTGTGGTCGTCTGCCCCCGCCCGACCCCCTCTGCGAGCGTCTCCTGATAGCTGCTGAGCGCATCCGGCACCCGTGCCATACGGGCGGCGATGTTGTCCCAGTCTTCCTTCGTATCACGGGCCATCAGGTCGAAAATTTGACGGGCGCTCTGGAAGGGGCTGTGCAGAATGTTCATGCCCCTGTACTGCTCACCGGCTTCGTACGCCTCAAGCCCGATCTCGATCTCTTCCGCCATCACATCCCTGGCGAGCCGGTCTCGGTCGTTCTCCGGCTCCGCCACTTTCAACTCCGCTAGAGTCGAGCGGTCAAGCTCCGCCTGAGCCGCGTCCCCGGCGGGTGAATTATCCGGCATCTCGGTCTCGTGTCCGCGCACCCCGAAGTAGGTGGCAATGATCGGCTGCATCTCGGCGATCCGATCGATGTAGTCGTCAGCTATGTCAAAGATTCGGGACAAGGTTCTCTCCCATATTGCGCAGGATCCGGGTGCGGGAATTGCGGAGGTTAGGTCCCGAGGTAATCAAGAGCGGCCCGGGCGAATATCTCTACGCCCAGGGGCAGACACTCTTCGTCAAATACGAACCGTGCATTGTGGTGAGGCGGTCGTTCCGGATCGCCCGCGCCCAGCAGGAAGTAGCACCCTGGCGCTCGGTTAATGAACTCGGCCATGTCGTCTCCGACCGGGACTTCCTCATGCACACCGACTTTATCGACGCCCGGCACCTGTCCGGCGATGCCCGTAAGCCAGGTCGCCACTTCAGGGTCGTTCACCACCGGAGGCGCACCGTTCAGAAGCTTGAAGTCGGCGCTCCCACGCATCGATTCGGCGATTCCCGTCGCAATGCGTTCAACGGCGGCGATGATCTGATCTCGCATATCGGACGTGTAGGCTCGGATTGTGCCTTTGACAATCACAAAATCAGCGATCACGTTAGGCGCTGATCCACCGATCACCTGGCCCAGCGTTACGACTCCCATCGCGTTCGGGGCGATCTCCCGGCTGACCACCGTCTGAAGTGCCGTGACTACCTGTGCAGTGATCGCCACGGGGTCGATCGCCGTGTGCGGCAGCGCCCCGTGGCCGCCCTGGCCCGTGATCGTAAGTTCGAACTGGTCTGCGCTGGCAAATACCGTCGCCTGATTCACGCCGACAAAACCCGTGTCGTACTGGTTCCAGAGATGCAGCCCGATTACGCGGTCCGGCGAGTGATCAGACATCACGTCGTCAGCGATCATCGCCTTTGCACCCTCTACAAACTCCTCGGCCGGCTGAAATACGAAAACGACCTTTCCCGAGAGCTCGTCCGCACGTCCTGCCAGAAGGTCAGCCGCTCCGAGCGCCATCGTGATGTGACCGTCGTGGCCGCAGGCGTGCATATTGCCGTTTGTCGAAGCGAACGGGAGGTCGGACAGCTCGGACACGGGCAGCGCATCGATATCCGCCCGGATCATCAGCGTCGGGCCGGGCCGTCCGGTGTCCATGACCCCAACGACGCCTGTCCCGCCCACCTCGGCTTTGACCGTCATGCCGGCATCATTCAGACGGCCGGCGATAATGCCCGCAGTCCTGGTCTCGTGAAACCCGAGTTCCGGGTTTTCGTGGAGATCACGGCGTAACTCGATCAGGCCGGGAAGGGCCTCTGCAACCTGGTCGGTCACGGCGTCGGGCATAGTATGGCGGCTCCATTTCGTATCGAAAATATGCGTATGAAATCGGGGCCAGATTCTATCACGGGCCTACCGGCGATTATTCGTGCGGAAACACTGGATGTCACGCTAGAATCAACCCGATGCCGAAACTACCGATCTTCCCGCTGAACACTGTCCTATTCCCGGGCTACAAGCTTCCACTCCGCATTTTCGAGTCGCGGTACAAACGTATGCTCAAAGACTGCATCGCTGCGGATGGACGGTTTGTCATCGCACTCATACGTGATGGCGTCGAGGTCGGCGGAGAGGCTACTCCACGGGACATCGGGACGATCGCCCTCATCGAAGAAGTAGGCGATCAAGGCGAAGAGGTGGTTCCCCTGCTTGCTCTTGGCGAGCAGCGCGTCCGGATCGGCGAACTGGACCGCTCGCTGCCCTATCTGAGCGCAGACGTGGAACCCTTATATGAACCAGTCGGTGGAGATATCGATCCCGAATTGCTGGAACGGGCCAGAGCAGCGACGACCCGATTCGCACGGGCGATGCTCATGCAGATACGCGGCGAGTGGCGCGCCAACCCCGAGATGCCAGACGACCCGGGCGCACTCGGGTATCGCATGGGGACACTAATGGCCGGTCGCCCCACGGCAGCGCAACGCGTACTGGAAGCGGCATCGCTAAACGAGCGGCTACGACAGGCCACCCCGGCGGTTGAAGCGGCCGCGGGTGAGTTCGAGGCGGCGCTACTGGAACAAGGTGCACAAGATCACCGCCGGGGCATGCATCGGAATTGAGGGAGCTCCTGGTTGTAGGCGCGGGGCTTGTCCATACCCCTCTCCCTGGCAGCCGGAACGCAGGAAGTGCTCTCACCGACATCGGAGAATGGACCCTCACAGACATCGCAGACGGTTTGCCGACCCTCCACTACCCGATCTAGACCGTTGGTGCAGGAGACTCGGTACGCGTCTACACGAACGAGGTTCACTCACAGTCTGGCGGATTCTCGTTCGGTCGGGGTGGGGCGATATGGTCCAACAGCAGCACTGATGAAGCAGGTCTGTTCGACGCCGACGGCACGTTGGTCAGTCAGAAGGGATACCCACTAGGTGCCAGACGACTCGATGCGTATCGAGTTTGGGAGTATCCCGACGTTGGCACGAACACTGTTGAGATCCTTGTCCGGCGGGATGCACCAAATGGACCGGACGAACACACCCCACCACATGTATCATCAGGCGTCTAAAACAGTAACTCGGAGGCGGTGAACGAAGTGTCTGAATACTTGGCATGTCGGTCGTGCGACGTAGGCGACCTCTTGCCCCTGTCGGACTTTGGAGCGCATGGTGCACCTGTCCACTACAAGGCCTGGGTGTGCTCGAACCCTGACTGTGGATTCAACTTGAAGATCAGGAATGGCGACGTGTTCATAGGCGAGCCCGTTCTGGATGGTAATGAACGCGGTCAACGGGATTCAGGCCCGTCTCAAGAATTCCGCCGTTAGCTGGGTCACAGTTCACAATCCGACCAATCAGCGTGAATGTGACTTCCATGGGGGTCGAGAGCGCCTCAACACCAAGAGGACCAAAGAAGGGGGCTGGCCGCTTGACAGCGGTGCTCCTGCGACAGCGTGGGGCCACAGAATCGGTTAAAGGGGCAGGTCAGGGCTATCGAGAGCCTTTCAGGACGCTGGCGAGCGCGGGTGTATTGCCCTACCCCCTACATTGATGGCACAGGACCGGGCGGAGCAAACGCCGCCCCTACGCGCTTACCGTCACACGCAAAAACGCCGGCAGGCCGTCCGATATCGACAACCCACCGGCGTTCCAGTCAGGAATATCTGATCGGGCCAATTAGTCCGCGGGCGCAGACTTCATGAGTCCCTTGCCGTCCAGGAACTCGGCCAGTCTGGCAATTCCTTCACGGTTCTTTTCCGGCGTCTCATAGGCAAAGCAGAGACGGGCGCAGTTCTGGCCGTCGCCGTTCGGGGCGAAGTTGGAACCGGGCAGGTAGCCAACTCCGGCGTCGAATGCCTCGTCCACGAGATCGCTCATCGGCGTGCCTTCTGGCATTGTCAGCCAGGTGTAGCAACCGCCCTGAGGGATCGCCCATTTCGCGCCGGTTCCGCCAAAGTTCTCGCCAAGCGAAGTGACCATTGCGTTGGCCTTCGCTCCGAGGGATTCGGCCAGGTCGTCTTTATGGTCCTGCAGGTGATCGGTCAGGTAGCCCTCGACCGCAAGCGAAGCGAAGTGGTTCGCCGTGCCGGAACTGCGGAAGCCGATCGCCCGATTCGTCACCTCTTCTGGCGCCACGAAGTAGCCCAGCCGAAGTCCCGGTACCAGCAGCTTGGAGTACGAGGCGACATGCATCACCATGCCGGTCGTGTCCAGCGAGGCGAACGCCTCCTGTGCTTCGCCATCAAAGCGGAGATCGACGTAACAGTCGTCCTCCAGAATCGGGATTTCGTGCCTGTGGCAGATCTCGATGATCTGCACTCGACGCTCCGTCGGCATCGTCGAACCCGTCGGGTTCTGGTGTTCCGGGATCGTGTAAAGGAACTTCGGTTTCTTGCCCTCGGCCGTGAGCTTCGTCATCAGCTCGTCCAACGCCTCCGGGATTATCCCCTGATCGTCGATCGGCGTGCCGACCACGTTGACGCCGTGGTTGTTGAGTTGGTGGAGCGTTCCGACGTACACATATTGCTCGGTGATAACCGTGTCGCCAGGGTCGGATAAGGCCCGGATCAGAACAAAGTTTGCCTCGCCCGATCCCGCCGTCATGAAGATCTCGTCTGGAGTGGCCGTGATCCCGCGGTCGTTGGCAAGTTTCTGTGCGGTGAACTCACGAAGCGCCTCGTTGCCATTGCGTTCCGTGTAATAAACGAGGTCGTGTCCCTCGCGCTCAAGGCCCTTCCTGAGGCCGTCAACGAGGCCATCAAACGGGACGACCTCGGGTGGCGGGTATGCAACTGCGAAGTCATATGTTGCGTGCCGGGGATGGGACACAGCGGTCTCTTTGGAGCGCGCAGAGAACTTGCCTTCGTAGTTGAACGTGGTGGTCATCCGGTTAAAAACTCCTGGGACATGGCCGTCCCTTATCGACGATCCGTGGTCTTGTCATTCCAAGCTGTGATTCTTTCAGCGGGCGCGCCGGACGCGTACGTGTTCATTGCAGTCAGGCGCGAAGCAGACCGCCAGATTTTAGTCCCGCTCCCGGCCCCTTACAACCAACCGCCCAATATCACAGGTGAATAACGCCAGCCAACTTCCATCCGCACATGGCAGACGCGAAAACGGGCCGCCGTTCGGCGACCCGTTTTCATTCATCATTTCTGCCGTAGGTTAGTCGGCGGCCTTAAGCATGCCGTTGTCGTCAAGGATCTGGGCGAGAAGCGCCATCCCCTCACGGTTTTTCTCCGGCGACTCGTACCCAAAGCACAGCCGGGCGTAGTTTTCGCCGTCACCGTTGGGGGCAAAGATCGACCCCGCCTGGTAGCCAACTCCAGCATCGAACGCCTTATCACGCAGGGCCGTCATGTC
>CAUZKS010000098.1:0-7489 GCA_963580625.1 Dehalococcoidia bacterium
GGCGACGCGGAGCCTGGCGCGACATCAGGACAACTGGTTTTCGGCGGATGATAAACGCATCAACTGGCTGGACGCGGCCGACCCGGAAGGTGCAGCAGCAGCGGCGACTGATCGGGTTGAGTCATGGCTGTCTGAACGCCATGCAATCGGAGAATAGAGCAAAAGATAACCCTAAAAGGTCCGTTTACGAACCCATATGGCATCTTTAGAATGACACGCGCCGGGTTGTGAAGATTCTGGATTAATTTAGTGATCAGATCTTATCGGAACCCCAGTCTCTAACCTGCTAATTAGGGCAAAGGAATCATTTTGGTGCTGCCATTCGTCAAGTTGCATGGAGCCGGGAACGATTACATCGCCATCGATGGGCGAGGAATCGACCGCGATTGGGGCGAGCTTTCGGTCGCCATGAGTCGGCTCAACTTCGGTGTCGGATCTGACGGGATAACGCTTGTTCAGGAATCGGACCTGGCGCAGGTGCGCATGCGGATCTATAACCCGGATGGCTCCGAAGCCGAGATGAGCGGGAACGGCATCCGACTTTTCGCCAAGTTCGTGATCGATCGTAAGATCGCCGTGCCCGGTCCTGAAGGGCTGATTGTCGAGACGGGCGGAGGCGTTCGGACAGTCATACCCACGATGGACGGCGAGGTGATGGTGGCGGCGCGTGTGGCAATGGGCGAACCAACCCTTACGCCGGCCGATATTCCCGTAGATGCGGCGGCGATGGGCAACCCAGACCGCGTTCTCGATTACGAGATAGAGGCCGGAGGCCGGAAGCTCAAAGTCACATGCCTGTCGGTCGGCAACCCACACGCAGTCGTATTTCCTGAGGAAGACGTGGACGACTTCCCGCTGCTGGAGATAGGCCCGTATGTCGAGAGCCACTCTTTGTTCCCAAACCGGATCAACTTCGAGATCGCCAACGTTGTCGATTCCGGCACGCTGAAGGCGCGGATATTCGAGCGCGGGGCGGGGGAAACCCTATCCTCCGGCACCGGCACGACGGCGACGGCGGTGGCGGCCAAGCTCCACGGCTTCACAGACGATGAGGTTCGAGTCCAGGTTCCGGGTGGTGAGTTGCGGATCACGTGGGCTGGTGAGGGCGAAATTTATCTTGAAGGCCCAGCTGTAGAGGTGTTTGAGGGTGTCTGGCGGGACTGACGAGGCCCATTCAGTACGCCCTTCCGCCTACAATCTCTGCCTCGCCCAGTAATCTCCGTTAATACTTATATCCCAAAGGATCCCCAGCAACCATGCACATCGCCGACCGCGTCACACAACTGCCCGAATACCCGTTTGTCACGATCTCACGCACGATCGCGGCCAAACGGGCGCAGGGTATCGACGTGATCTCATTTGGGATCGGCGATCCTGACCGGGAGACGCCGGGCTTCATCCTAGACGCGCTGGATAAGGGGACACGCACCACCCCGAACCACCGCTACCCGGAATCTGAGGGCCTGCCGGAGTTTCGCAAATCGGTAACGGACTGGTACGAACGCAGATTCGGGATTGCGCTTAACCCGGAGACCGAGGCCATCAGCCTCATCGGCGCAAAAGAGGGGATCGGCCACGCGGCGTTGGCGTTTCTGAACCCGGGCGACATGGCGATCATGCCTGACCCGGCCTACCCGGTGTACGACGTCGGCACGATCTTTGCCGGTGGCGTTAGCTACAAAGTTCCGATGCACGAAGAGGCTGGATGGCAGTTGTACCTAGACGACATCCCGACCGAGGTTGCAGACAAAGCAAAGATCCTCTGGCTCAACTACCCGAACAACCCCACGGGCGGCATCGCATCGATCGAGTACTTCCAGAAGGTGGTCGAGTACGCCAAAGCCCACGACCTGATCGTTCTGCACGATAACTGCTACAGCGAAGTCACGTACGACGGCTACAGTGCCCCCAGCTTCCTGCAGGCCGACGGCGCCATGGACATTGGCATGGAGTTCCACTCCCTGTCCAAGACCTTCAACATGACCGGGTGGCGTGTCGGGGCGGCCGTCGGGAACGCCGACCTCGTAGAGGCGCTCCGGGTCATCAAGTCCAACCTGGACTCTGGAGTTCCACAGGCGGTTCAAGAGATGGCGATTGAGGCTCTCAATAACCACGGCGACTGGGTGGTCGAGAACAATCGGGGATATCAGGACAGGCGCGACAAAGTCGTTGATGCGTTGCGATCAATCGGATTGGCGGTTATCGCTCCGCAGGCTGGTCTGTACGTCTGGACACGAGTGCCAGAGGGCTACTCGTCAGAACAGTTCGCCAATGCGCTGCTTGAAGAACGTGACATCGTAGTGACGCCGGGCAGCTCGTACGGCGAGGCGGGCGAGGGTTATATTCGATTATCGCTTACCCTTGCAGATGACAGAGTCGCCGAAGGGCTCTCCCGTCTGCAAGACTGGAAGATCCCGCCGCCGCCGGCCAGTTAATATTCAAGAAGAAGAGCACCAGTAGGTCTGGAGTATCCGGAACAGCTTGGCCAAATCCTCAAGAATCAGGACGTCGAGGCGCCAGGAACGCGTCTTCGTTGTCAGCGCACAGGTCCGTAGACAGAAATCGGTCTGGCCGGTCGAAGACTCGCTTGATGAACTTGCGTCGCTTGCCGAGGCGTGTGGAGCGGAAGTTGTGGGACGGATGTCCCAGATGCTCAACAAGTACTCGCCGACGTACATCGGCAAGGGCAAGATCGACGACCTGCGGATGGCGATTCAGGAAAAGGGCGCGGATACCGTCATCTTTGACGACGAACTCAAGCCATCGCAACAGCTTCGCCTTGAGGATGATCTGAAGGTCAAGGTGATCGACCGCAGCACACTCATCCTGGACGTGTTCGCCCGTCGTGCACGCTCCTCCGAAGGTAAGTTGCAGATCGAGCTGGCGCAGAGCGAATACTTGCTGCCACGACTAGCCGGGCAATGGTCTCACCTTGAACGACTTGGTGGTGGAATCGGAACCCGGGGCCCGGGTGAGACGCAGATCGAGACCGACCGCAGGCTCGTCCGTAACAAGATATCGCGCATCAAGAAGGAACTCAAAAAAGTTCGGCTGCGTCGTGAGGGTCAGCGAAACAACCGTCGTCGATCCGATCTCGGTGTGGCGGCATTTGTGGGCTACACGAACGCCGGCAAGAGTGCGCTGTTCAACAAGCTCACGTCGTCCGAGGTGATGGAGCGCGATCAGCTTTTCTCTACGCTCGACACGACGACCCGCCAGATACATCTGCCGTCCGGAGTGCCGGCGACGATCTCAGATACGGTCGGGTTCATCTACAAGCTGCCGCCGATAGTTGTGGAGTCATTTGGAGCGACGCTTGAGGAGCTGGAAGAGGCCGATGTGCTGGTGCACGTCGTGGATTCGAATTCCGAGTACTCGGAGCGGCAAATCGAGGTCGTGGATAAGATCCTGGACGACATGGATTTATCACACGTGCCACGAATACTGGTACTCAACAAGATGGACCTCCTCACGGACGAAGAGCCGGATCAGCCCGCCGTCGAGTCGTCTGTAAGTGTCAATGGCGATCGCGACCTGGTTGCGTCTAACGATGATTTTTCTGACGTGGGATCCGGTCTCATCGGACGAGATCCGGCTGAATTCGGCGGAGACCTGCGAGGCGAGATTTCTTGCGTCGTGCTCGCGTCCGCAATCAAGGGCTGGGGCATCGACAGGCTCCGGCGCGCGATCGACGATGAACTGAAATCGGCTGCAGAGCGTGCAGAAATGGTGGCTGAAGCGGTCGGTTAGGGCTTGTTTGCTCGCTCTGCCGGTGGAGGAGGCCTCCACGTACATCAAGGGTGAGGGCGAGGCCACCAACCTCACCGGCGCCTGAGTCACGATTCCGGGACCCGTACCATCGAGACCGTCAAAAAAGACCGACGGAAACGGACGCGCATACGTCTACATGGGCCCGCTGGACGGAAGCCAACGAAGGCAACGGCTGGATGTCCGTAAGGTGAAAATTGATGTTCAGGATCGGTCAAGAAACTCTATATCTGCGGCAATGGAGTCCCATGGGCATCCAGAATCCCCGCCTCTATTAAGGCCTCCCGGATCTCCTCCGTCTGCGCATCCGTCATTGGAAGGTTTGGGAGCCTGGGAACCGTTCCTTCGTATCCCAGAAGGTTCAGGCCTGTCTTCTGGACGCCGACTCCCCATGCCATGCCCAGGTAGTCCATGTGGTTGATTCGATATTGGATCTCCCTGGCCTCGGCGTATCGGTCGTCAAGGCAGGCCTGGATGATGTCACGTGCGATATGCGGCCCCCAGTTTCCGAACAAGAGGCAGGCTCCGACCGCGCCGATGATGCCGCCCGGCATCAGCAACGTCCCGTTACATGTCCAGAATTTCACGGCGTCGTTTACGAACGGCGACATACGGCACTCGTACCTGTAGTTCAGCGACATGATGTAGGCGAACACGTTGTCGAACGCCGTGATGTCCGCGAGCTCGTCCGAGGTCACGTCGACGCCCGTCGCTGTTTTTGGCTGGTGGATGACGATCACAGGTACCGGACTGCCCGCGGTTACTTGTTCGAAATAGTCCTGAATCGGCGCCTTGCGACCGCCATCTCCTACCCGCGGAGGAATTCGCACCCGCACGATGTCAGCTCCGGCCTCTGCGTACAGATTCGCCAACCGGACGGCCTCCGTCGGCGAAAGAGTATCTATGCCGGCGATGACGAACTTTCGTCCTGCTTGTGCATCTACTACGGTCTTGATGGAAGAAACCTTTTCCGGTTCGCCCATATGGAACTCTTCGCCGCCGTAACTGCCAACAACGAATCCCGAAAGAGCGGTGCCGCAAAACTTGTCAATATTGCGGGCAAGGGCATCAAGATCCAGAGACTCGTCATCCCGAAACGGCATGTTTGTCGGGGCGACGATGATCGGGTCAGTTGTCGGAACGGGCATATGCAATCCCTGGCGATTAATCAGTCGGAAGGAGTCCGAGTGCCTGACACTGCGCGGACACTAACGGAGTCTGCCCGGCGGGAAATAGGAGGTGTGACGAGATTGTACGCCCCGGTTGAGGGCTTACTTCCTGATGTTAAAGGAGGATGGTGTAAGAGGCAGGGCAGGCGTCTGACTGCGATAGAAACAACGTCGCACTATAGTAGTTATGTCAATTACGAAATACCACTTCTGATAAGCATCCAATCCTCACCCGGTCACTTTTCAAAGGTAACGCAACAATCTGAGGACCTGCTGAAACACTCCTTTGCGCCCTCGTGATCCTGCCCGCCTGGAACCCGGATGCGCCGCGGCTTCATATCGTCCTGTGTCAACATCGCATCCAACGGGCGTGCACCGAGCGCTATCACGTACCTCGCCACGGCGTCACCGTGCTACGCTCGAATCAATCGTCGCCGACCGAATGGTCGTCGGCCTTTTTGTTTCAGCCCTTCATTGCAATTAAGTCAGCGTGCTTAAATGATTGGGCTAAAGGTAAAATTGGACTTCATGTTGAAGAGTTTCAAGCGCTGGAGCCCACTCATTATCGGCGCGTTTATGGTGCTCGCCGTGGCGTGTGGCGGCGGCGACGATGAGGCCGTCACGCCATTTTTTGAAGAAGACCTGCCGGGACGAGATCGACTGATAGCGACGGCAAGTCCATTGCCGGTACTCGATAGCCCGGGAGACATTCCAGAAGGGCTGGAGCCCGTCTGGGAGACGTTCGCGATGCTCGCTCGTGAATACGTTGAGCGGGAGAACATCGACCCGGAAATTCTGGCACGTGGTGCTATTCGGGGCTTGCTTGATGCGTTGGACGATCCATACACCTCTTATGTGACGCCAGCGGGATTCGAGCGGCAACTCGAGTCGTTTCAGGGCGATTTTGAGGGTATTGGCGCTCAGATAGACAACACACCGGACGGCCAGCGAATCATCGTGGTCGCCCCGATTCCGGACACCCCGGCGGAACGCGCTGGAATCAAGTCCGGAGATATCATCATCGCCGTCGATGGCGATGATACCGAGGGTTGGAGCGTGATCGACGCCGTGAACAGGATTCGCGGCGAAGGTGGCACGCCGGTCGTGCTCACGATACAACGGCTTGGAGAGCTCGATCCCATAGAAGTGACGATCATCCGAGGCACGATTCCAACGGCGAGCGTATTCAGACGTGACCTGCACGATGGTGACGGCAACCCGGAGGACCCGCCTTACTCGATCATCAGGATCACACAGTTCACCGAGCGAACGCCTGAGGAGATGAGAGCAGTCATAGAGGACATCAAAGAGGTGGGTTCTGATGGGATCATCCTGGACGTACGCTCCAACCCGGGCGGACTGCTGGAATCAACCGTAGACGTTGCTGCCGAGTTCCTGGACGGCGGGATGGTGACTTACGAGATCAACGGGCGCGGGGTTCGCAGGGACTGGCCAGCAGATCCGGGCGGTTCGGCTCTGGACATTCCACTTGTGGTACTCGTGGACGCGTTCAGTGCAAGCGGCAGTGAGGTGCTTGCAGCGGCGCTACAGGATCGTGGGCGGGCCGCTGTCATCGGGACCCAGACCTTCGGCAAGGGCTCGGTGAACATCCTTCGTGACCTTCAAGAGGATGACGGAGGGGTCTACCTGACGATTGGACGGTGGTACACGCCAAACGGTGGCCTGATTGAAGGCGAGGGCGTGATCCCGGATGTGACGATCGAGTTGCCGTTCGATGCGGAAGTGGACCTGCAGCTTGAGGCCGCTATCGAACAGCTCAACTTCCAGTTGTCGATCGTGCAGGTGGGTTAGAGATGCCCAGGCGAGTGGTTGGCCGTGAGCGAACGGCGGTGACGGATGTTGGTACGCGATACAAGACCATCGCGCAGAACCGTCGCGCCCGATTCAATTACGACATCGGGGAGCAGTTTGAGGCCGGGATCGTTCTCAGCGGGACGGAGATTAAATCTGTGCGTGAAGGACGGGTCAACATCGCCGAGGCGTACGCTCGCGTTCGTGCCGGTGAACTGTGGCTCATGAATGCCCATATCGCAGAGTTCAAGGGCGCGAGCCACTACTCAGAGCACGACACGCTGCGACCTCGAAAGCTTTTGATCCACAAGAAGGAACTGCGACGGCTGGAGCTGGAGCTCGGACGGGAGCGCTCGACGTTAGTGCCCCTTCGCTTGTATCTAAAAGATCATCACGCAAAGGTGGAGATCGCGGTCGCAAAGGGGCGTCGCCAGTACGATCGGCGTAACGCGATCAAGGAACGGGAAACCAAGCGTGACATGCAGCGGGCGATGAGGCTTCGGGATCGTTAATCGTGGCCGCCCCGCCCTGTTTGGTTCAGCGTGAAAATGGCCAGGTCTGGCCAGAGCACTGCGCAGTAGATGTGACTGACGGCTTACGTAAGGTATCCGGTTCGCGGTACGCTTAGGTGGTATCTGGGGACGCGTGGTTTCGACAGAGAGGCATCCGCCAGACTGCAAGCCGAGGGTGCCAACTTCCTCGATAATCCGCTGGCGCAACATTAAACGGCGAGAAACAAC
>CAUZKS010000099.1:0-7464 GCA_963580625.1 Dehalococcoidia bacterium
GGAGGTGGCGCTTCGAGCTGAGGCGCTGCGCTATCGGGATCGAATCAGACGTACGGAAGAACTTGTCGGAGACAGCGTTTCGATTGCGGATGTGGCTGATGACGAGCGCGGTCGACTGTGGGACGAGACTGGTGGTTAAATCAGGCCCACGGTCGTGATTGGGAATGAACCTTCGCTCTCACCCTTTGAACACCTGGAACACTTGGCCTCTCCCATCGGGAGAAGGTGCAGGATAAGGGAGATCTCCAAGTACTTCGAACACCCGTTAGACGCTATGTTCAAGCCTTAGGTGCCGTCTCCGCGCTTCCCGTCGGCTGGAAGCCGACCACTTCTCGGGCGTGATCGATGTCCCGGTAGCCGTATTTGTTGCTTGATACCACGTAGAAGATGTCAAAGCGCACCGACGCGGGTGCCTCGATGCACTTCACCGCCATCTGTGCCATGTCTGCGTGGCTGCAGTAGATCGATCGGCCACGCACTCCGTTCACCACGTCCTGTGCGCCTACACCGCCGATGCGCAGGCAGATGATGGACATATCGGACGTGTTCACGAAGTAGCGGGCAAGGTCTTCGCCCATGAGCTTGCTTGCGCCGTAGAGGCTGTGTGGCTTTGGCTCCGAATCACGGGTGACGTTGGGCCACGATACCGGTGTTTCAGAGTCGTCTTCCGATACCAGCTCGCTCCACGGCGATTCCTGCTCGTAGCCAATGACGGTCGCGCCGGTACTGGCGAAGATGACCCGTTTCACGCCCGCTGCGCGTGCAGCTTCAAACACGTTGTAAGCACCGACGACGTTGTTGTTGAGCATGGCATCCCAGCCAGCGTTCATGCCATCAGTGCTGTGCGCTCCGCCGTCAGCCGCTAGGTGGATCACGGTGTCCACGCCGATGAATGCCGGTGCGATAGTCTCCGCGTCCTGAACGGCTCCGCGGAAGTTGAGTGCGTCCGGGACGCCGTCCACGCCGGAACGCGACAGCGCCGCAACCTCGTATCGCTTCTCAAGCTCTGGTCGGATCGCCGAGCCAACTGCACCGCTGAGACCTGTCACAAGTACACGTTTGTCTGTCATATCGTCCTCGGTTCGTTGTTTGAGTTCTCTCTCCCACGGGGAGAGGGCCAGGGTGAGGGAGATTATTGGAGGTCTACGCTCTATCTGTATTTCTTTGCTTAACAGTGCTCCGGTGAAAGTCCCTCGTCCTTCCGGAGAAGAATTGGGATGACAACATCCTTGTTCGAGAGTGACTTAACTACCCCTTGCGCCCCTCCTATTTTAAGAGGGGGCTTCGTCGTCGCCCTAGTAGCCCGCCGCCTGCGTCAGTTTGGCTACCGGGTATACGGCGCTTCGTAGTTCGTCGCCGTCAACTGCAATTCCGTTGGGCTCTGCGTATGGGGCTACATCGAACCTCGGGTCGACTATCGTGACTTCGTGACCTCGTGACACCAATCCGTTGATCGTGTCGTATTCGAAGCGACCATCCACTATCACGTCTCCGTCCTCGACGTGGATGCGTGGTGCCTGAACTGCTTCCTGTAGCGACATACCCTGATCGATATGGTGGATAAGGGTATGTATGACGGATGTCCAGATTCGACGTCCACCTGACGATCCAAGAACCCCGCTAAGTTGTCCGTCTTTTAGCAGGACCAAGGGTGTCATGTTGTTGAGCGCACGGGCGTGTGGGGCGATGGTGTTCACGGTTCCAGGTAGAGGGCAGCTCCAGCCCATCCCATTGTTCATCATCACACCTACCCCCGGGTTCACGACGCCGGAGTAGGCCAGGTTTGTTTGCGTCAGCGCCACGGCGTTACGGTCCTTGTCCACGACCGAGATGTGGGTCGTTCCATCATCGGCCGCCGCACCCGCAGGACCAGGGAAGTCATTGGGTTTCTCTCGGCCTTCATAGGGCCAGGGATCGCCAGCGCATGCCGGTCCTGCCTTTGCTCGGTCGATCGATTTCGCACGTTCCGCGCCGTACGCAGGTACCGTCAGCGCACCGATCGGAGCCCCGGTAATCTCCGGGTCTCCCATCCAAGTGAAGCGGTCCGAGGCGGCCAACTTGATCGCCTCGACGATCAGGTGAAGCACGGCCGGGTCGCCGTGATTGGTCCCGTTAAGTTCGAACGTCGACAGAATGTTGAGAGTTTCCATCACCGTCGGGCCGGAAGTAGGTCCAGGAAGTCCCATCACCTCGTAGCCACGGTATTCGCCCAGCATGCCGTGTCGATGCAGAAAGGGCGTGTACTGAGCGAAATCGGATACTTCCAGTAGCCCTCCATTTGCCTGAACGTCTGCGGATATTTTCTCGGCGATCTCGCCCTTATAGAAAGCGTCGGGCCCACCCGAGGCCAGCGTGCGCAACGTCGCAGCATGTTCTTTCTGGATCAACTTTCCGCCCACTGGTATCGGGTATCCACCGGGGTAGTAAATTTCGGTCGTGGCCGGAAACCGCAGGAACAGTTCTCGGCGCGCCACGGTCGAAAGGGTGAAGTGCGCCCCTACAGCGAATCCCTCTTCTGCGAGCTTGATCGCCGGTTGCAGCGCGTCTGAAAGACTTATCGTCCCCCACTCTTCAAGCGCACGATTCAGCCCTGCGACCGTTCCCGGGATAGCGATCGACTTGTAACCGGACGACAGCATGTCGTCCTTTACCTTCGGCCATGCGAAGTTACGAGAGTAGCGGGACGAGCTCGTGTCCATGCCCTCCATGCCGCCCTCAAGCGGGTACTCATCGGTCGTCGCTCTTGCAGGGGCCTGCATACCGTAGTCGATAGCTCCACCGCCACCGGCCGCCATGTGGACCGTCATAAGACCGCCGCCGCCAATGCCGTTCATGAGGGGCTGCAAAACGCCCATCGCAAAGGCAGTGCTGACGGCTGCATCGACGGCGTTCCCGCCACGCTGGAGGACTTGCAGACCGATTTCCGAACCCAGAGGATGCTGCGCCACGACCATCCCCTGTCGTGTACGGATCTCTTCATGGGCGAGAATCGGGCGGGACTTATACATGAGTTTCACTTATCCCAGTGCGGTCAAGAATATTGCCGAGTCTTTTTCCTTCAGCGACGGCGATTCTACGACCGACCGGTAGATTAGTCCCGGGACCCCCGACTAGCGATCCCGGGTGTACAGTGGCGCCGCCCAATAGATTCCAAGCCGACTCTGACATCTCAAAATAGGAGTGCTCGCCGAATGAAGATCACCGGGATAGATACGTTCGCGGTTGATGGCGGGGCACGGCCCTGGCACTTCGTCGCCATACGAACCGACGCCGGGATCACAGGCTATGGCGAGTTCGGCGAGAGCGGCGTGACTCGCGGCCTACAAGGTCTTGTTAAGGACATGAGTTCCTGGCTGATCGGCAAGGACCCGACGCCGGTGGAGCGGCTCTACTTTGATCTGTATCGCGCATACCGGGGTACGCCTTACGGCGTTACGGCGTGGGCGATTGCGGGCATCGAACTGGCGCTGTGGGATCTAAAAGGCAAGGCGCTTGGATTGCCGGTACACAGCGTCGTGGGTGGCCCCTTCAGGGAGAAGCAGCGCGTGTACTGGTCCCACCTGGGGACATACCGTGCGCGGAACCCCGAACTCTGGGGAGCGAAGCCACTTCGGACTTGGGACGACGTCGCCGATTGCGCCCGGGAGGCGGTCGATAAGGGATACACGGCGTTCAAGACGAACATCCTGTTCCCTGGCGACCCCTCATGGGCCATCACCCAGGGTCGTGATGGGAAGACGCACGACCAGCTTGCCGAGTCGGACATTATCAACCAAGCGGTGAAGCAGATTTCGGTAATGCGTGATGCCGTCGGGCCTGAGATAGATATCTGTCTGGACATCAACTACAACTTCAAAACAGAGGGTGCGATCCGCGTCGCCCGTGCGCTTGAGCCGTACAAGCTCTTCTGGCTGGAGATAGACAATCAGGATCCCGAGGCACTATTGCAACTGAAGACATCGACCCGGACATCGATAACTTCCGGCGAGCAACTGGTCACGATGCGTCAGTACCAACCTTTCTTTGATCTGCGGGCGATGGACACGGTGAAGGTAGACGTGCAGTGGCAGGGTTTTGGCAACGCCAAGAAGGTCGCCGATCTGGCCGAGACCTTTGAGCTGAACATCGCTCCGCACAACTACAACTCCCACCTGTCGACCTTCCAGAGCCTGAACCTGTGCGCTTCCGTTTCCAACGTGAGGATCATGGAGTCAGACCCTGACGCAATTCCGTGGAAGGACGAGCTGGTGACGGTGGTACCTGAGCCAAAGAACAGTTACATCGACATCCCACAGGGGCCCGGCTGGGGCACAGACCTGAACGAAGAGGTGGCGAAGAAGCACGCCTGGAACAAGTAGGGAGTACTTATTTGAGGCGATCCTTTGAGAGCCTCAGGGCACGCCGATCTTCGAGCGTATTGCCGTACTCGTTAGAGACAAATTGCCGGAAGCATTTGATAGGACGTAAGAACGTGAAGATCACAGATGTAGAAATATTTGTAGTCGATGGAGGCCGCCGACCCTGGCTGTTCTCCGCCGTGCGCACTGACGCCGGTATTACCGGATACGGTGAGTTCGGATCGGGCGTCGCATCGCACGCGCTGGTCGGGCTGATCGAGGACTTCAAGCCGCATGTGATCGGCAAAGACCCCGAGGCGGTCGAGAAGCTTTACTTTGACCTGTACCGCCTGATGCGACAGGCCCCGGGTGGCCTTGTGAACATGGGCATCGCTGCGATCGAGCTGGCGTGCTGGGACATCAAGGGGAAGGCGATGGGCGTGCCGGTCAACAACCTGCTGGGAGGGCCGTACCGGGACAAGCAGCGTGTCTACTGGAGTCACCTCGCTAGCGCTCGCGCGGGCGACCCGACGTTGGCTCCCGACAAGCCTTTAAAGGATTGGGCCGCGGTGGCGGCCGCGGCGCAGGAGGTCCCTGCGGCGGGATACACGGCGTTCAAAACCAACATCCTATGGCCGGGCGAGACCCCTCGGGCTATCTCACAAAGCCGTGACGGCAAGAGCCACGATCAGCGCGCAGACACGGACGTGGTACGGCACGCCACGAAACAGATCGAAGTAATGCGTGACGCGGTCGGAGACGACGTCGATATCCTTCTGGACATCAACTACAACTTCAAAACTGAAGGCGCCATCAGGGTTGCCCGTGCTCTAGAGCCGTACAACCTGTTTTGGATCGAGCATGACAACGAAGACCCGGAGGCGCTGGCGCAACTGAAGGCGTCTACCTCCACGTTGCTCTGCTCCGGCGAACAGCACTTCACGATGCGTGAGTACCTGCCTTACTTCGAGGCCCACGCCATGGACACGGTCAAGGTAGACGTGCAGTGGCAAGGATTCGGCGTTTCCAAGAAGGTCGCCGACCTGGCCGAGACCTACGAATTGAACATCGCACCGCACAATCCGGCGTCAGAGCTAGCCAGCTTCCAGTCGGTACATTTGTGCGCTTCGGTCTCCAATGTCCGAATTATGGAGAGCGACCCTGAGGGTGTTCCGTGGCGATTCGAGCTGTTCACCGAACGACCAGAGGTGATTGACAGCTACATGACGGTTCCAACGACCCCGGGATGGGGATGCGACCTCAACGAGGACGCGCTGAAGAAATACGCCTGGAATAAATAACTACCGCATCTACGCATCCCTCATTAACGGATCGGACAAACACAAATGAAAATCACAGCAATCGAGAACTTCCTTGTCGATAGTGGTGGCCGCGGCCCGTGGCTGTTCTGCGCCATCCGCACGGACGCCGGTATCACGGGATACGGCGAGTACGGACAGGGCGCACTTTACCGTGGCCTCCCGGCGCTGATAGAAGACATGAGCCGAAGCCTTATCGGGACGGACCCACTTCCGGTCGACAAGATCTTTATGGACATGTACCGCCACAGGCGCGCCGAGACCGGTGGGGCGACTGCGATGGCGATGGCCGGTATCGAGTTGGCGCTCTGGGACATCAAGGGCAAATACCACGGCGTCCCGGTGTACAGCCTTGTTGGCGGCCCGTTCCGCGAGAAGCAGCGCGTCTACTGGTCACACCTAGCCACCTACAGGACACGTCGATCCGCAGAGATGGGCACGCCTCCGCTGCGAACTATGGATGACTTGGCCGACTGCGCGCGAGAGGCCGTGGACGCCGGTTACACGGCGTTCAAGACCAACATCATCTTCCCGGGTGAGAACCCGTCGATGATCGGCAACATGTTTTCCGGGTCTAACGACCAGAACGCCCCGACCGACCTTGTCAGGCACACCAAGAGGCAGATCGGTGCGATGCGCGAGGCTGTTGGCCCGGACATCGATATCCTCCTGGACATCAACTACAACTTCAAAACAGAGGGTGCGATAGCTATCGGCCGGGCGCTTGAAGAGTACGAGTTGTACTGGATGGAGATCGACAACCAGGACCCGGACGCTCTTCTACAGCTCAAGATGCAGCAGCGCACTCCGATCACAACGGGCGAGCAGCTTCTTGGCCTGCGCCAGTACCAGCCCTACTTCCGGAAGCACGCCATGGACACCGTCAAGGTGGATGTGCAGTGGCAGGGCTTCTCTCAGGCTAAGAAGGTCGCAGAGCTGGCGGAGGTGTACGAGATGAACATCGCTCCGCACAACTACAACTCACACCTGTCCTCGTTCCAGAGCCTGAACCTGACCGCCGCCGTATCCAACGTGCGCATCATGGAATCGGACGTGGACTCTGCGCCGTGGCGCGACGAGATCACCACAAACGTCCCGGAAATCAAAGACGGTTTCATGACCATCCCGACGGCTCCTGGATGGGGCACCGAGCTGGATGAAATCGCAGCGAAGAAGTACGAATTCAAGGGTTAGATAAAGACGCGTATGGCAATACGCCCATGGTTGACCCGCAAGAGGTTGTATTGCCATACGCCCCTACTACCAACCTCCAATTGGACAACATCACATGAAGATCACCGCAATCGATACCTTTGCAGTCAAGTCCGGCGGTTGGGGAGCATGGCTCTTCTGCGCCGTGCGGACGGACGAGGGCATCACCGGATACAGCCAGTTCGGTGAGGGCAAACTATCGAAGGGCCTTCCGGGGATCATTGAAGACCTGTCCGGCTGGCTGATCGGCAAAGACCCGGATCCGGTCGAAAAGTTCTACATGGACATGTATCGGCAAACACGTTCGATGTCCGGCGGCGCCAACGCGATGGCGATTGCAGGAATCGAGCTCGCCCTCTGGGACATCAAGGGCAAGCGCTACGGCGTGCCGGTCCACCAGCTCGTCGGCGGCCCGCACCGGGATAGGCAACGCGTCTACTGGTCACATCTTGCGACGTATCGCGCTGGTAACGCCGAGTTCTACGGCGGCGCACCGCTCGTAACGCTGGAAGATGTTGCTGATTGCGCAGTAGAAGCAGTTGACCGCGGCTACACGGCGTTCAAGACCAACATCATCTTCCATGGCGAAAAATCGA
>CAUZKS010000100.1:0-7420 GCA_963580625.1 Dehalococcoidia bacterium
GGCATCTCAACCGGCAACGGCATGTTTGAAGAGAAAAGCCCTGAATAGTCCATCGAGTGAACACCCCCGCTCACGATCAACTCCTGATGTTGGCGCTTCTTGTGCATCACGCGTGTGCGCCGGGGACTAGTGTAATGGGGTGGTGCGGCGACAATATTAAGTTTCGTCACTGACCGGTGTCTGATAGCAATCTGAGACCACATTCAGGACAGAAGCGGGGCGAATTGTTACCACATTCGAATCAGACAGTAAAAGATATGGATGCGGCCCAAGGCATTGACGATATCGGCCTCGTGTACGAGTCAAAGACCGGCTCCGACACGGTCGCGTAAATGTTGGGCGAGACAAACGGCTGGGCGAACCGATTGAGATCGAGGCCCTGGGGGATGTGGCCGTGTGCCAAAAGGTGTGTCGCTGCCCACATCAGACAACCCTGTGTGGGCGCGCTAGACCCGGCCAGCCAGCCCTTAGTGGGCCGAAGGCTTGCGCCTATTCATCGTTTTAATTACTACGTCCCACTATCACCTGCCGTGATGCTCAATAGCCCATCGGCCCTCGTACCCGGCAAGATCTTTCACTTTCGGAAACGTCGTTCGCCCGGCACTTGGTCACATTAAGCGCGACGGGATATCTTTACGACTCTGGCTCAATCATTAACGCTCGATGCGCGGATTCTTGTCTCCGCGCCATTCAAGAAAAATCCATCGCCTTCAACGACGAGTTCCTAGACTTCGAAACGCGTCATCCGTCCGATCACGAGACCTAGGTACTCCACGATCTCTTTCCAGATGAGCACGTCATAGCGCTGGGCATCGATTATTCAATGTCTGATTGCAACCGTTGCTCGCCTAAGAAACCGCTACAACACTCTCTTCTGCGAAGTGCGGCATTACCTCTTCTCTGAACATTCGCATGCTGTCTAGCATCTTGCCCTGATCCAGGCCGGCTGCTCCGAAGGCGCATCTGATTGAGTTGATGCCGAGGGATTGCAGGGTTTCGATTCGTTCGATTACGACCCCTGGCGTCCCTATTAGCGGCAGGATTCCTGCATCTTGTGCGCGCCGTGAAGCCACAGACCTGTCTCGATCCCGGTGCTCCCAGTGCTTGTAATCGTCGGGCGTCTTCCCGTCGGCGGTTCTCGGGTTGCCGACCCGTGCAAAGTCCTTTTCGATCACATCTTCCAGCCCTGCAATATCGGACTCCGCCTGCTCCTGAGTCGACGCGACATAGACGTTCACCGCAACCGCCAGATCGATGTGCTCGTGGGGATTTCCGTAATGCTCCATTCGATCGTGCCATAGTCGAAGCACTTCCGGGACCTGCCCCATAGTCGCGGTCGGGCCTCCGACGATGATCGGCATGTTCTGGCTCGCTGCGAAATCGACGCTCTCAGGGCTCGTGCTCACCGCGATGTGGATCGGGATCCCACCCTCTTGAAACGGCTTCGGGAGTACGTTGACATCCTGGACATCTACGAATTCGCCCTTGAAGGTCAGCGGTTCGGGCTTCCAGGCCTGCTTGATGACGGCCAGATACTCGCGGAACTTCGCACGGGCCTCTCCAATGTCCAGCCCGTAAGCCTCGAACTCCATACGCTGGTATCCGGCGCCGACCCCAAGGGTCAGCCGTCCGCCCGAGAGGATGTCGACGGTTGCGGCTTCTTCGGCGACCTGTATGGGGTTGCGGAAGGGCAGGACGACGATCGCGGTGCCGATTCTTGCGTTCTTGGTACGTGCGGCGACGTTGCCGAGCAGGGAGAAGATGCCGGAGACGAGGCCATGGCGTGAGAAGTGGTGCTCTGCGAGCCAGATCTCGTCCATGCCTATCTCGTCGCCGAGTTCGATTTTCTCCATGGCGCGACGGATGCTGTCTTCGGGGGTTACGTCCTGATGCCACCGGACGAGTTCGAACTGGCCGAATTTCATAGTTGGTTTGTCCTTGCCTCTTTACTCATTGCGGTGCCGTCTTGCCGCACATCTTATGCTCGTCACGCGACTGCCGCTGTGGCTCTCGTGCCGGACGCGGGTTTTCGCTCCAATGGAAGGCGATGCCTCACACGTCAGAGGCGGTGTTTTGGTGGAGCTGGCGGGATTCGAACCCGCTACCTCTTCAATGCCATTGAAGCGCTCTCCCGAGTGAGCTACAGCCCCACTTGCGGCGCTCGACGTGGGTCGGCGCACTGCGTCAGGAAATCGTATCACGGGGTTCGGTGTAAGGGGTGGCGAATGTTGATGGTTTGCGCTGTGGGTGGTTGGGTGCCAGGGCTCGGGGGCAGTGAGCCGAAAGATTCTTCGTCTCTGGGTCAGAATGACAAGGGTTTGTTGTCCTGCTGTTTATAGATGTGCCTGAAGGGCAGACCTGGGCGGATAGTCATTCGCCCCTACGGTGTTTTTGCCGGATTGCCTTCATCGTTTGAATCGCCTGATTTCGTGGGAGAGATGTCCCGATTTTTGCCCCTTCGGCCTGATGTTTCTTTCGCGATGAAAGCGAGGACAATTCCTATCCCGACAAGAAGGGCGACGTTGATGTGGAGGGCGGTGGTCATGCCTGATGTTTCGGCGATGAAACCAAGGGCTATCGGGCCGATTATGAAGCCGAGGTCGCCGAAGGTCCGGTAGAGGCCCATCGCCAGGCTGGTCTGGCCGGGCGGCGCCAGGTCTGCGATGTAGGCGGCCGGAGCCGGGCCCGCCACGCCGGTGCCGATTCCCATGAAGATCGCTGCGATAAACATCATCGTTACGTTGCCAGCGAGTGCGAACAGCAGCAAGCCAATTCCGGCAAGCAGAATCCCCGGCACCATGACTGGTTTGCGTCCGAACCTGTCTGCAAGCCACCCGGCCGGGAACACGATGAAGAAGTTGATCGTGGTCATGACGAACAGCATCACGCCCAGCATCGTGAGGCTCATCTCGATCTCGTCGACGGCGATTATCGGGACCAGAGTCTGGCGCGAGCCGGTCCGCGTTAAGAACACCATCATCGTGAAGAGCCCGACAACGATGAAGGTCGGGTTACTCAGCATGGTCCTTGTGCCTGATCTGGCACGAGGCTGGCTCCTGACCTGTGACGCCGCCACGGAAACGACGTGAGGGCCGTCCGGCGTCCAACCTGGCGGTCGGTTAGGCAACCGGAACGCGGTCCACACCGCGGCGGCGGCGGCCAGTCCGCCGGCCATGAAGAAGGGCCAGGCCAGTCCCCAGGTGTCGGCGACAAACCCGCCAAGCGGCGGGCCTATGTCAACGCCTAATAAGAGCGCGCCCTGCTGGATGCTCATCAACTGGCCGCGATTTTGTGAGGTCGATATATCGGCGACGTACGCCATCGCGCCGGTCATGAACATTGCAGATCCGGCTCCGGCGAGCACGCGCCATGCGATCAACTGGATGATCTCGGGTGCGAACCCGCTACCGACGTTGCCGACGGCGGTTATGGCCAATCCGACGGACATCAGGACGGTGCGGCCGTATTTCACCCCGAGCATCCCGGACGGGATGTTCAGGAAGAGTCGTGAAAAGCCAAATGCTGCGACGACAAAACCGATGGATGTGGTCCCGACATCGAAGTCGCGTGCGTACGCTGGCAACACGGGCGCAACTACGCCCTGCCCCATCATCGAGATCGTTGTGGCGAGTGCGATAGCCGTCATCGCCCGGTTTTCACGGAAGAAGCGAACCGTCCGAATTACAACGCCCGCCGGGCAACTGTTATTGGGAGTCGTGTTCGTGCTCAGACCCGTATTCGCATCAGTTTCCGTGCTGCCATCAGACCTCAATCCGGGTCTATCACCGCAGGCTCAGAGCAGCGCGCGTCTTCAGAAGATCCGATGGGCAACAGCCCGTTGCCTCGCTTACCACGCCGGACAACGAAGGTCTGCCAACTGACAAACAAGGTGCCGCCGATAACGATGATGCTGATCCAGCTGATTGATCTATCGACTATGGTCAGTGTTAGCGCCTGTGTGTCGTCCAGCCCCAAGAATATCAGGACGCCGGTGAGTCCCCCTTCCACAAATCCAAAACCACCCGGGGTGGGGATCGTGGATAGAACTGCGATGGTCAGAGCGGCGGACATGATTACGAAGAAACCAATGTCCAATCCAAGGCTCTCGGCGACAAAGTAGACCCGGCTGATTTCTAGTCCCCATCCGATCATGCCAAATAAAAACTGCAGCGGCAGTTGGCGGGCCTTGAAGCTGCCGAGCGCTCCGACCTGTAAAGCGTGATAAATCTCTTCGATTCGGTCCGGAAGGTGGCGCGCCAGCCGTTCGCCGTAGTTGCGCATGATGATGAGCGATAGGACTATGGCGCCGGATACGACGATAGCGGCGATGAGCACGTAGATGGGCAGGGTGACCTCGCCCGCAACCAACAGGCCGACCGCTCCGACGACGAGCAGCAACAGCACGATCAAGATGTCCTGAGCGCGCTCCCCGAGCAAGGTGCCCAGGCTGTTGGCAAGTGGGATGCGTGTTTCTCGATGCAGAGCGTAAGCGCGGTAGGCGTCTCCAAGCCGGAAGAATGCAACGGAGTTTGCAAACCAACCCATGAGGATGATCGCCGCGTATTTTGCATTGCCGATCTGGACTACACCCGGCTGGTTCTCGACGCCGGACGCACGCACTATCAACCGCCAGCGAATGCCGCGGAACCAGAAACTAATGTAGTAGAGAACTCCGGCAAGTAGGTACCTGAGCGGATCGACGCCCTTCATCTGGTCCCACATCTCACCCCAATCGATATCGAAAACCCGGAAAGACGTGATCGCTAAAACGGCGATCGCAACAACGCTTACCGCCAGGGTCCTTTTGGAGAACATCCGGTCGCTGAGCCGGGGCCTGCCTCCATTTGCCCGGATTTCAGGATTCAAGAGCTCGGGTTGGGCTGGCTGATTGCTCAAACAGTGCCCTCGTCGGTGTTCAAGACTGGCTTCTTTACGCTGGCAGGGTCTGGCACGCCGAGAGGACGCTTGTGGGGGATACCCGTACGTCTAGGAAAGCGGGCCGGTGTGTTGGAGACCTTGCGCCATAAGACGGCAGTGTCAGGTTCGGGTCGTGGTCCGAGGGCGACCGGTCTTAACAACGCCGTTGAGGCGCCCATCTGTGCTGCAGCGGATGCGGCGCTCTTCGCCTCTTCGTCCACATTTGCGCCCTTCAGGGCTAGCGATATTCCACCGACTTTGCAGAACGGAAGCGTTAGTTCGGCCAGTTCAGGGAGGGCCGCAAGTGCGCGGGAGGTGACAATGTCGCAGGACTCGCGGTGTGCGTCATTACGGGCCAGTTCCTCGGCCCGGCCATTGACGACTTCGACGTTCCCAAGGCCCAGCGCCTCTACGACAACAGTAAGAAAATCGGTCTTCTTACGTGTCCCGTCGAGCAAAGTGACATGTGTAGCTGGGAACACTATCGCCATCGGTAGGCCCGGGAATCCGGCTCCGGTCCCGACATCCATCAGACGCTTGCCATCTCCCAGATATCGCGCGCGTTCAGCAGGCGTTAGGGCGGCTGCAATCTCCAGCGAACGCACGAACAACTCGTCACGAACCCGGTCTAGGCCCGTGATGGAGGTCAGGTTGGCCCGCTTGCGATGCTCTTCCAGCAGCTCGTGATAGACGGCGAACTGTTCACACTGATCCTGGCTGATCTGGATTCCGGCACGTCTGGCTTGATCGATTAGGCGTTTCAGGTGATGGTTCTCCTGAGATGGTTCTGGTGAACACGGCCAACCATAACCCCGTCATTCCGACGAAAGTGGGAATGACGGTATTTGCGATACAAAGGCTGGATCAAGTGATCCTTAATTAACGATTACAGCAACTCAGGATACGCCCGCTGCGCCGTTAATCCGTGCATCAAGTGGACCGTCGTTCAGGCAATCGATGTCGGTAGCAGGTAATTCAGGACCATTCGGGTATCTACTTAGCTTGCCATCCCCGATTGACTGACCTCAAGTCCAGTGATATTTTGGAGTCCTTGAAAGTCGCTAATGCGGCTGTCATGGCACGACCTTCACCCGGTGCGATCTGCACCGCGGTTAGTCACCCTGGACACGAGTTGGAGAGGTGCGGTTGGCGCTTCGAATCGCAGTTTGCGTGAAGCAGGTACCGGACCCGGAAACTCCCGCATCGGCGTTCAAGGTTGACGAATCCGTCAATCGGGTCGTCCCAGCCCCGGGTATTCCACCAGTTGTAAACGGCTTTGACCTTCACGCGGTCGAGGCAGCTCTACGCATAAAAGACGCCGGAGACGCTGAGGTCATCATCCTCGCCGCCGGTAACGACTTCGTCATGGACGTGATGAAGAAGCCGCTGTCCATGGGCGCCGATGCGCTGGTGCTGGCGGAAGACCCCGCCTTTCAGGATCTTGACGCCGTAGGCACAGTCAAAGTGCTGGCGGCCATGATCGAAAAGACCGGGCCATTTGACCTGATCCTCGGCGGACGACAGGCGTCCGACTGGGACCAGGCGCACGTACCACTTGGTCTTGCCGAGAACCTTGGGCTCCCGTCTGTGACGCTGGCACGCAATGTTGAACCGCAGGACGGGGTGGTCCGTATTGAACGTGCGTTGACCGACGGCTATCAGGTCGTTGAAGCGCCGATACCGGCCGTGGTCACCGTCAGTAACGAACTAGGTGAGGCGCGCTACCCGACGCTGCGCGGCATCATGGCGGCGTCACGCAAACAGCCGGAACGGTTGACGTTGGACGAGCTCGGCCTGACAGCTGATGACCTTAAACCAGGTCTCTCACTCCGCAGGTTGTTCATCCCGGAGAGCGAGAGCCAGGTAGAAATTATTGCAGGCGAAGACGAGGCGGATGCAGGCCGGAAGTTGGCCCTTCGTCTCCGAGAGTTGAATCTGATTTAAATGGCTGGAATTCTCGTAATCGGAGAGATACAGGACGGCGGGATTTCCGCCGTTTCTGACGAGTTGCTGGCGGCAGCCGGCAAACTTGTGGACGAAGGTGTTAGCGGAGGCGTAAGCCTTGCCGTTATGGGCGACGATCTGTCAGCCGTCACGGCCGCTCAAGCGCCCGGCGCTGACCGCATAATCCGCATGTCTAATCCCGCCCTCAAAGATGAAGGCACCGGCGGCTACGACGCACCGGTACTTGCTGTGGCCGCGCTCAACGAAAGCATCTCCCCGGATATCATCCTGTTCGCCAAAACAGACTTCGGCGCAGTTGCCGGACCACGGCTGGCGTTCAAGCTGGGCGTGGCGGTGGCGCAGGACTGCATCGACGTAGCGCTCGATTCCGAGACCGGACGCGTTGCGGTAACGAGGCCGGTATTCGGCGGCAATGCCCTTGGCATATATGACTTCAACGGCGATGGCACGCAGGTAGCGACCATACGCCCGGGCGTATTTGATCCTGTAGGAGGCGAAGGCTCCGGCACGATCGAGGATTTCGACGTGTCCAACGCTG
>CAUZKS010000101.1:0-7323 GCA_963580625.1 Dehalococcoidia bacterium
GGCTCACTAAGCCTGTGACCACATCGGTCCAGCAATTCCCAACCAAGCCCGTAGCTAAATCGCCTTGCGCTTACACGGTACCAATTCCTAGCCTCAGGTCACCGCTTACGAACACGCGCGAGACGCCTGGACGGGAAATTATGCGCCGACTATTAGTAACGCTGCTCGGAATCTCTGTGATGGCGACGGTATTTACCGTTGGCCCCAATACAATTTCTGCTGACGATCACGAGTCCGGGGTGACGCTTATCGCGATCGACCTTGGCAGCACATCTGCAAGCGAAAAAGACGCCGCCGTGGCCGAAACCGCGCTGCAGATCCTCTCGGATTCCACCAGCGATGGCACCGTGGCGCTGCTGCCGTACTCGGATGAAGCCGGGACCGTGGTCGGTCACCCCGCGTCGGGTTCTGACCTAAAGAACGCTGTATCGACAATCGTGCAGCGCATCGCCAGTCGTGCAGAGAGCGGAGGCAGCGATCAGTTCGCCGCCCTTGCCTCTGCGTTTGGATACCTCTCGAACGTGAGCGCACCCGCCGGATCCGAGATCGTTTTGATCACGGGTCGCATGCAGGACGGCTCTCAGGAGAACCGAGATCGGATAATCGGTTTCTCCGATCTGTTCATCGCTGAAGGATGGAAGATCAACGCGGTCATGCTTCCGTCAACAACAAACGAGGCGCGGGGATTCCTATCCTCGATCGTAGAGCGAGCCTCAGGACGCTGGGACGACACCGGCACACTGCTTGGACTGGACATGTTCGTCCACAACGTGCTGGGGCTAGATGGCGATCTCGTCCTGGACATAGCGCTCCAATCCGGAAACACGGCGGTCCAGACCATAGAGGTGGCTCCAGAATCGACACGGCTCAGCGTCGCCATGGTCCGCAACTCCACGAACGCCTCCCTGGATTTGTTCGACCCGCACGGTATTCAACTTGGAGCAACTTCTAACGTAGCAACATTCATCGCAACCCCGAACCTGCTAGTGGCAACGATCACCTCCCCTGAGCCGGGCACATGGTCGTTGCGCGCTACCGGAGACGGCCTTCCGATACTGGCTTCTGTGGACGTGCGAAGCCCGCTTGAACTTCGGCTGGTCGATCAGCCACCGCTCCAGGCAGGGCTGCGGTCCGTCTTAATGGCGGAGGCGACCGTGGATGGAGTGGCTCGATGGCTGCCGGGATCTGTCGTCACGGCGACTATCACATCGCCCGAGGGCACATCCGCCGTTTACCGGCTTACCGATAACGGGGAGGGCGGCGACGCATTATTTGGAGACGGCATCTTCTCGGTAGTGTTTGATGCATCGGGAGACCAGGGCTTCAGCGAAGTCATGCTCGAACTTGGCTGGGACAACTACGGCGCAAGTGTCAAGGCGATCGACTCGTTCCAGACAGAGGTCTTCCCGACACTCCAGATAGAGCCGGCGGCAGGAGGATCGGTAGAGGCCGGACTTGAGATAGTGGTCGGTACCATTGAGGTGACCGTCGGCGAATATCCGCACCCGGTACTGCCAGCTGCCATCACCGCAAATGTCACCGGGCCGACCGGCGAATCCATCACGGGTTCGGTGCGACTTATCGATGCGCTTGAGGATGGCACCGGATGGAGATTCGAGGTCATCGCAACGCCGAGCGAGAGCGGTCCGCAGACGGTAACCGCCGAGCTCAACGCCGAGTACGTCGGCCGGAGTTTCAACACATCTGGACCGATAGCACAGACCCCCGTGACGGTGAACTATCCGGTGATCGTTGTGTTGCCGGTAGAGCTCGACGAGAATTCGTTACTGCTCCCGATCATCGGCAGCGTCCTGATCGGGCTGCTGATCCTCTCGGGAGTCGTGTTGTTCGTGATCTCTCGACGACAGGTGATGCCGTACGGCTACATCTACGACGACCGACATGAGCTTGTCCTAGACCTGTCGTCTGTACGTAGAGGCGGCATAAAAGGAATGGTGTCCAAGGGCGTCATCTCCATGGTTGACGCACCTGATCTGCCCGTTCCGGGGGCGACGTTGGTCTTCAAAAAGACCGGGGTGGATCTCCACTACGACAACTCCGGCGGCGCAACTATGCGTGTGGACGGCAGGCCGGCTGCAAGGATCGTTGAGCTACGCGACGGGTCACGAATCGGATACGCCGGGCGGCTGTTCGAGTACACGACCACTCGACGCAAGGCTCGACCTGTTGAGCCCGTAGAACCGGCGAGCCCGGAACCTGCTGCCGGTTAACCCCTGCGCAATAGGAATAAGAATAAAAAAGGCCCGACGGATTTTCCGTCGGGCCTTTCTATTAGCGACGTATGTTTTTCTGTTTAGCTCTCGCTGATGGTGATCGACTTGATCGACTCGCCGGGCGTTCGGGAGCTGCCTGGGTCGCGTTCCGGAATCCCCAGAACAACGTCCATGCCCTCGGTCACCTCTCCGAAGACGGAGTGCATTCCGTCAAGATGGGGGGTCGGAACATGGGTGATGAAGAACTGGCTGCCGTTAGTCCCGGGACCGGCGTTGGCCATTGAAAGTACGCCGGGTTTGTCGTGCCTACGGTCCGGGTGGAACTCGTCACCGAATTTGTATCCGGCGTCGCCGGTGCCTGTTCCGGTAGGGTCGCCGCCCTGCGCCATGAAGTTCGGGATCACGCGGTGGAAGGTAACGTCGTCGTAGAAGCCTGAAACAGACAGGTTGATGAAGTTCTCAACCGTTAACGGCGCTTCGGCGGCGAACAGGCTGATCACGATCTTCCCACCGCTGCCAAGCTCCATCGTTGCCGTGTAGTTCTTGCTCGTGTCGAGTGCGCCGCTAGGGGCTTTCGGGCTGTCTCCGTGCTGAAGCATATTGGTTCCTTAATAAGGTGCGTTGCTTGATTGTCTGGTTGGCGTAGGTGTCTAGTTTTCTTCGATATGAATCGTCTTGATGGCGTCACCCGGGTACGGGTCTGTACCGGGATCGCGGACCCGGATGTTGTTCACCACATCCATTCCGCTCACAACTTCACCGAACACGGCGTGACACGAGACGGAGAAGCCTGCGCAGTTCTTAAGCTGATCGTTATCATCAAAGGCGTCCAGAAAGGGCGTCTCTACGAACGTGATGAAGAACTGGCTGCCGTTCGAGTTGAAGCCCGAGTTGGCCATCGAGAGAATTCCCGGCTTGTCGTGACGGGCATCCACGTGGAACTCGTCGGCGAATTTATAGCCCGGGTCTCCCGCACCCGTCCCTGTGGGGTCTCCGCCCTGCGCCATGAAATCAGCGATCACGCGGTGGAACATGAGCCCATCATAGAAACCGGAGTTAGAGAGGTTGACGAAGTTCTCGACAATTGTCGGAACAAGATCGTCGTACAACAAGATTTCGAATTCATCGCCCTTCGCCAGCTCAAATGTGGCTCTGTACGTCTTACTGGTGTCCAGGGAGCCGGTAGGGGGTTGCGGGCCGGACCCGTCACCCGCGGGCGCAGACGTCTCCACCGTCGGTATGGGGACCGATGTCGGTGCGGGTTCGTCACTACTACATGCAACCGCCGCAACAAGCGCTATGGAAAGCGCGGCGAGAAGGGTCCAGCGTTTCATCGTTACTCCTTGAGAGTTCTTCAAGCAGATCATTTCACGTACTGGCGTGGGGTCATATGAAAGTCCACGCAACTTTTGATCTCTTTACGCGTTGGCCTTATTCGATCTGGCCAATCCTATGAAAGTCTAGCGTCTTGATCGCCGGCCAGAGCATCTCGAAAGCACGTAAAAGGTGTGTCGATCCCACTAGCAGGGTCAACGCCAGACACAAAACGATCTGCGCCAACGGCTGGCCGGTCACGATCGTCAAAGTGTTGATGGAGATGAAGGTCATCATCATTCCCCAGAAGGGGGATCGGAAAATCAGGTATCCCAGGATCAGCGCCGGTACCGATAGTAGTGTCAGATATGGCAGTACGACCAGCGATACGCCGGTCATCACGGCGGCGCCTTTTCCGCCACGGAAACCTATATAAACGGAGAAGTTGTGGCCAAGCATCGTCGCCACTGCGGCGGCGTACATCGACCAATCCGGCGCGTCTATAGCCATGACGACCAACATCACGAGCGACGCTTTGCCGACATCCACGACGAACACCACGGCCGCAGCACGCTTGCCCAGCGAGCGAAGCGCGTTGAGCGCTCCGACGTTGCCCGAGCCCATAACGCTGATATCGCGTCCGGTCCTTCGCGCAAGGATGTGCCCGGGCGGAATCGCGCCCACAAGGTAGGCGGTGACCACGACGGCTATTCCAAAGACCAGATCGCTCAAGCCCAATTACCTGCCCAGAACATGTCTGAATTGCGGATATTGCATTCGGGGTCGTAGATAGGTCTTGTCCGTCCCTATAATTGCGGCCATATGCTCAGCGAACAATCTTCTCCCACAAAACCTGGCCATTCCGATAACGGATCTACTGGCGCAGACAAGTACGGCGCCGGGCCACCGCCGTTAACCGATGCCGACCTGCTTGAAATGTACCGGACAATGGTACTCAGCAGAACGCTCGATCAGCGCATCTGGCAGATGAATCGCCAGGGCAGGGCGGCTATCGTCGCCTCTGCCCAGGGCCATGAAGCCGCACAGGTCGGAGCCATCCGGGCGTTGGACCCGGAACGCGACCGCTTCTACATCTACTACCGCGAGCTGACGACGATGCTCGCACTCGGTGTTACGCCACTAGAACTACTATTGGGTTTCCTTGCGAAGGAAGGAGAACCTCTTTCCGGCGCACGCCAGTTCCCGCTGCACGGCGCGATAGACCGCGATCGACGGGACATCGTCTCGTTCTCCAACGTGGTCGCCACCCAGCTGCCCCAGGCCGTCGGTGTTGCGCTTGCGGACAAGATGCGGGGCGAGAAACGCGTGACGGTAGCCTACTTCGGCGACGGCGCATCAAGCATGGGCGAGACCCACGAGGCGATGAACTTCGCCTCCATCCACCGTCTTCCGATAATTTTCTTCTGCGAGAACAACAAGTACGCGATCTCGGTCCCGATCTCCCAGCAAATGAATATAGAGTCAATAGCCACACGTGCATCCGCTTACGGAATGCCGGGCATAGAGGTCAACGGCTTTGACCCCGTAGCTGTCTATGAGGCTGTTGGAGCTGCCGCAAACCTTGCGCTCTCCGGACAGGGACCGACTCTCGTAGAGGCCGTCGTGGAGCGATTCCTGCCGCATACCAGCGATGACGACGATACTCGATACAGGCCGCCAGAGGACCTGGAAGGAATAAGGGACCTTGACCCGATCCCTGCAACAGAGAAGATCTTGCGCGCAAGCGGCGCACTGGACGACGCGCTTGACGAAGAGATCAAGTCGTCGGCACAGAAAATAGTCAATCAGGCAACGGAGGACGCCGAAAACGCGCCCTTCCCGGAGCCACACGATTTCTACGAGCAGGTGTACGCGCCAGGTTCCCCGGGAGATCAGTCTTAATGGCCGAGATGACGGTGATCGAGGCGGTCCGGGAAGCGCTCCGTGAAGAGATGGAACGAGACCCGGCTGTTTTCACGATGGGCGAAGACATCGGCGCAAGAGGCGGCGTGTTTCTTGCTACAGAGGGACTGTTGGAACAGTTCGGTCCGGAGCGGGTGATCGACACGCCCCTGGCCGAAGCCGCTATCGGTGGCATCGCGCTTGGCGCGGCCGTGAACGGCATGCGGCCCGTTGCGGAGATCGAGTTCGGCGACTTTATATGGCCCGCCGTCAACCAGATCATCGGAGAGGCGGCGCGGGTTCGTTACGGAACCCAGGGCAGGCGTACCGCTCCTCTCGTGCTTCGTGTTCCTTATGGGGGCGGCGTTCGAGGAGGACTGTTCCACTCGCAATCGATTGAAGTGGCGTTCTCGCACCAGCCCGGTCTGAAAGTTGTCGCTCCGGCAACCCCATATGACGCCAAGGGCTTACTAAAGTCAGCGATCCGTGACAACGACCCTGTGATTTTCTTCGAGCACAAGCGCACGTACCGGCTCGTGAAGGGTGACGTGCCAGAAGGCGACTACACGATCCCGATCGGCAAAGCCGATGTGAAACGGACCGGAAGCGACCTCACGGTGGTGAGCTACGGTCTAGTACTCCACTACTGCTTGGAAGCGGCGGCGACGCTGCTGACCGAGGGCATCGACGTGGAGGTCATCGATCTCAGGACATTACGTCCTCTCGATACGGACACGGTCCTTGAGTCCGTACGGAAGACCAGCAAGGCGATGGTCGTCCACGAGGACACGAAAGCCGGCGGCATCGGCGGCGAGATCGCTGCGGTCATCGCCGAGGAAGCGTTTGAGGATCTGGACGCACCGGTGAAGCGCGTCGCCGGTCCAGAAGTTCCGGCTATGCCGTTTTCGCCCTTGCTAGAAGCTGAATTCATGCCATCGGCTGAAAAGATAGCGGCAGAGATGCGAGAGTTGGCGGCTTACTAATGGCCACAATCGGGATCGAACTGCCACAGGTCGGTGAATCCGTTACCGAGGCCGTCATCGGAAAATGGCTGAAACAGCCCGGAGACGCGGTCGAGAAATTTGACGCACTTGTCGAAGTGGTGACCGACAAGGTCAGCATGGAGTTCCCGGCGCCACATACCGGGATTCTGACATCTATAGTTGCTGCAGAGGGCGACACGGTCCCGATGGGCGCCATAATCGCAAAGATGGAAGTGGACAGCACAACAGTTGAAGCGGTGGCAGCGGCATCTGAGGAGCAGGCGGAAGCACCTGCTCCGAACCGGGTCGGCACTCTCATACAGGGCGCAAACGTTGGTCCAACTGGCGGTACGTTCAAGGACACGGCGCTTGAAGAACAGCTCGTAAATCGTGCTCCGCAGGCATCACCCGCGCCAGATTCGACCCCAAACACAGCACAGGCCGCCGGCCGGGTATACTCCCCGGTCGTTTCACGACTGGCGGCGGCCAACGGGATCGACCTCGCGACCGTCGCAGGTACCGGACGAGGGGGACGCGTCACGAAACAGGACGTACAGGCGGCGATGGCGGCCGGGCCATCTACGATCCCGACTCCCACACAGCCCGTCACCCTTGACGGTCCGGTTGGTGAGGACCGCGTAATCCAACCGTCGCCGATTCGACGCATGATCGCCGACCATATGGTGAAAAGCGTGAGCGAGATACCGCACGCGTGGAGCACCGTTGAAGTAGACATGACGGGGCTGGTGGCATGCCGGACTGCACAACGCCAACTTTTTCGGGAACGGCACGGCGCAGATTTGACCTTCCTCGCCTTCACCGCACATGCTGTCGCCCGGGCGCTCAGAGACAATCCGCTCGTCAACTCCAGTTGGGAAGACGGAAAGATC
>CAUZKS010000102.1:0-7274 GCA_963580625.1 Dehalococcoidia bacterium
CGCTGACGGTGGTGGCTCGAGCTTCCACCCTGAGGCTCAGCGTCGCAATGTTCGGATCTACTGCAACGGTGCCACGTCCCGAGGTGGAGATCCCGACCTGCTGGAACCCGCCGCTTACCTGACTGGCCACAACGGATGCGAAATCATTGAACTCAATGGGAATCGCTTGTGTGGACGGGGCGTAAATGGTCCCGGCGGGCACATTGGTTATCTGCCCGATCGGGGCTACAGTCGCCAATCCGTCCTCTTCCGAGTCCGAGCTGCAAGCCACGGTGGCGACCATCATCAGCGCAACTGCGCCGCCGATGAAGACGGGTTTCCTCGTCCGAATCTTCTCCAGCATTTTTCTCTCTCCTGACAGCCGTGTTCGGCGTCTTTATACGAGCAAATAAATTCGGGTCGTTTGTCTTTGTGTCGATCCTTCACAACTACAGACACTCACAAGCCTGCAAATGTTCCCGCCATTTAGGGCCAGTTTTGAAATCCGTTTGATATCAAGATAAAAAGTACCCCTCAAGAACGGTCCCCAATTCGCCTGGTCACTCCGTCATTCATTCCCACCTGCGTGAGAATGAGGTTGAAGACCCGATCCTGATACCCGAGGACGAGCTGATTGAACGCATCCAGGTCGCCCTGCCTGCTACGCGTAATCAAAATCTCGTCTTGGTAAGTGTCGTGTTCGGCCAAATTGGAGGTGCTTCAAGCGCCCCTGGGTGCTGTTTCGGCGGGTCAAGTTTTCTTTTGTATCGGCCCCGCTTTGACCGATGTACCCGGGTAATCCTAGGCAAAGCTGGGGAAGCGATGCATACAACCACGAAGGCGGACGCGGCGTACTCTTGCCTATAATCAGCTCGACAGATTCATGAGACCTCTCGATTCTTGATCTCCTAGCTTCCCGACTTCTTCCCGACCAACCTGGAGTTTCCTGGGGCCTTTGAAATCAATACGTGATATATCTGAGACCGCCATCACGGCGGTCCTCATCTTTGTGATCCTCCAGATCTCCACCCAGTCTTTCCGCGTGGATGGCAGGAGCATGGACCCGACGATGGCTGACGGCCAGCACGTCCTGATCAATAAGTTCATCTACGCAAGCGCGGATCGCGGCATCTTTGGCGACATTTTGCACGCCATAAAGGGCGATGATGACGGTGAACGCGCCTACCTCTTCCACGGACCACAACGTGACGATGTAATCGTATTCACCCCGCCCACCGGCCCGATCGCGGAGTTTCTTGTAAAACGTGTAATCGGGATTCCGGGGGACGAGATCGATATCCGCGGCGGCCAAGTCTGGGTGAACGGAGAGCCTCGGGACGAGTCGTTTCCGGTCACCCGTGAAAACGGCGGAGTTTATCCCCTCACAGTCGATGCAGACAATTTGTTCGTGCTGGGCGACAATCGTGATAGATCTAACGATTCGCGCACCTGGGGACAGCTCCCTGCGAGGAACGTGGTGGGGCGTGTCTGGTTTGGATACTGGCCGCCGGAACAGATGAAACTGTTCTCATCCGTCGGATCAGCCATCACCCAGATCAATCTGGGAGCCCCGGTCGGTTTGCTAAGGTAATCACGGGCCCCTATCGCCCTATCGCCCTATCGCCGAACTCCTGAACCCTCACGGGCGCATTTGTATGGGACTTACGCGTCTTACGTAGGTCGTGAGCTTAGGGTAAAGTTGCCCCATCCCATGCTGGTGATCCGTACTTCGGCCAATATCTATGGTGCAGACGGTCGAATAGCGAATCCAAATTTGTGACGAATTCAGGAGGATCCGATGGTGGATGAGCGGCTCACGACGATGGCCCACCTGCTCCGACGTGCAGGGTTTGGCTCTTCACGTGATGAACTTGAAGAGTACGCAGCACGGCCTTACGAAGATGTGGTCGACGATCTCGTGAACCCCGAGCGGTTTGAGCCCCTGGACGAAGAGACTCTCGAACGCTTCTACCCACACATCTTCTCTAACAAGGACAACCCGGCCGTTTGGAATGGCAGGTGGTTCTGGCGGATGGTCAACACGCGACGCCCCCTTGAAGAGAAGATGACCCTGTTCTGGCACCACGTATTCGCCACGGGCTGGACCAAGAGCGAGCACACGCCGTCGATGGTCATCCACATAGAGATGCTCCGGAAGAACGGCCTGCAGAACTTCCGGACGCTGTTGCTTGAGATATCCAAAGACCCGGCCATGAGCTTCTGGCTGGACAACTCCGAGAACCACGGCGACGCCCCGAACGAGAACTACGGTCGGGAGTTGCTTGAGCTGTTCTCGATGGGAATCGGCACATACGATGAGCCGGACGTTAAGGACGCAGCGCGCGCCTTTACCGGCTGGACCTTCGAGCAGCCGCTCCCGCTCTACCCGAGCGGTCACTACAACGCCAGGTTCCAGTTCCGGCCGGAAGACCACGATAACTCTGAAAAGACGTTCCTCGGGGTGACGGGAAACCTCAACGGCGAAGACATCATCGATCTCATCGTCAAACAGGAGGCGAACGCCCGGTTCATCTGCCGCCACATCTACAACTTCTTTGTTGCAGACGAGCCTCAGATCCCGGCCTGGAGCGTGACGCCACCACAGGACGAGGCGGCGATAGACATTCTTGTGAAGTCGTACATGGATTCGGACGCGGACATCCGAACCGTGATGAAGACGCTGTTCCTGTCCGACTTCTTCAAAAAGGCTCGTGGTAAACGGGTCAAGTGCCCGGCCGAGTTCATCGCCGGCACGATAAAGCTCACGGGCGAGTTCCGAGAGATCGTGCCCGGACTACCTACGCTGGACGCGGCGAGCATCGTGATGGGCCAGAAGCTGATGGACCCGCCGACGGTCGAAGGCTGGCACACGGGGAAGGAATGGATAGACGGAGGGACGCTCACAGAGCGCATCAACTTCGCCACCGCCCGAGTAGGCAACCCGGAGATGCCCGGTACGAGGGCGATCATAGACCGGCTTTCCGGCTCAGGTGATCCGATCACCCCGGCCGAACTCGTTGACGGCGTACTGGACCTCGCCGGTCCCATCGAGGTGGCGGACGAGACGCGCACGGCGCTGTTGCAGCTCGCCGAACTGGATGGTGACCTCGAATTCGGCAGTTCATCCGACCGCACGAAGAGCGAGGACCGGATTGCTCGGACGCTGGCCCTCGCGGTCGCATCCCGGGAGTACCAGTTCGCTTAATTGAATCATCGGCCTGCCTCGGCAACGAGGCAGGCACCTAAAATCAGTCGCATCAGAAACCGGGCTCCAACGATCCTCAGGCGAAGGGCCGGTTCACCGCAAACCAGGGAGGACCAATCAGACATGGCGACCAACGGAAACAGTGCCAACGGAACAGAAAAAGATCCCGTACTGGTTGTCGTGCAGCTCTCGGGCGGCAACGACTTCATGAATACCCTCATCCCCTACACGGCCGGGATGTACTACGACAACCGGCCGCTCGTCGGGATCCCGGAGGACAAGTCCCTCCCGATCAACGACACGCTGGCATTCCACCCGTCCGCAGCGCCATTGAAGAGCATGTTTGAGGATGGCAAGGTCGCGATCGTGCAGGGGATCGGGTACCCCAACGCCTCCCGATCCCACTTCCGGTCGATGGACATCTGGCACACATGTGAGCCTGAAATCATCGCAACCGAGGGCTGGCTGGCCAAGGTGATCAAACAGTTCGACCCCAACTCAGCGAACCCTCTGACGGGCGTCAGCTTCGGACGCGGTCTGCCGCGTGCGATGGCCGCACCGGGCGTCATTGCCACATCTGTGGACGATCTAGACAATTACGGTCTGATGACCAGCATCGAGGCTGACCAGCGGCGCGCCGAGGACCTTGCGATCTTCAAGCGTATGTACACGCCTGCCATCGGTTCAGGGCTCGTCATGGATTACTTCAGCGATACTGGCCAGAGCGTTCTCTCCGGGGCAGACCTGATCAAGGTCGCACCACAGCGATACACGTCAACTGTTGAGTACGGGAACAACCCGATCGCCAAATCCCTACGGGACGTCGCACGCGTCCACACGGCGGAACTCGGCACCCGAATTTTCTACACGCAGCACGGCGGGTATGACCACCACGCGCAAGAAGTGCCGAGTCACGCCCGACTGCTCGCAGAACTGACCGGCGCAATCAGCGACTTCTGGCAGGACCTTCGGGAACACGACGCTGCGGACAACGTATCCATGCTTGTGTTCACCGAATTCGGCCGACGCATCAAGGACAACGGTTCCGGGACCGATCACGGCTCCGGCGGCGGCGCTTTCATCATCGGCGACAACGTCGATGGCGGACTGTACGCCGAGTACCCGTCGCTTGCGCAGGCGGACTGGGAGCGCGGCGAAGACTTGGCCCACACGTTCGACTTTCGCGGCGTCTACGGCACGATGCTGCAGCAGCACCTGAAAGTCGATCCGGAGCCCATTGTCGGCGGCGTTTACGAACAGCTTCACCCCTACAAAGAGACGGTGAACGCGTAGTAAGACAGCCACCTCAAAAGCCCTTCAGAAAAAACCGCAACCACAGGGGACTCGGAGAACGACCATGACCACATCGGCAACAAAGCCCAGTAGCCCGCCATATGCCCTCCTGCGGGCCGGCTTCCCATTCCTCGCGACGCTCGGCATGCGTCGTGTCACCACTTACCCAATGGACATCGTCATGGGAGACGATGACAAGCTGCTAGTTCTATGCCGGGCAGACGGTCCGGGGTTGGGTGGCAGCACCATTCGACGCATCAACTGGGAGGATGAAGACCTGGACACCATCGGCGGTGGGAAGTTGCTCTGGCCGGTACAGATGATTCGCGACGCCGCCGGGACGCTATATGTTTCTGACGAAGGCAGTCACCAGATTTTCAAGTTCAATCAGGACGGCACCGACGCCGGCGATTGGGGCGAGGAAGGGTCCGCAGCGGGCCAGATGAACCGCCCGTCCGGGATCGCTTTTGATGCCGACGAGAACCTGTTGGTCGTGGACACCCTGAACCACCGCGTTCAGAAGTTCAACAAAGACGGCAGGTACATTTCCGGATTCGGAACCAAAGGTTCTGGCCCGGGTGAATTCGACATGCCGTGGGGCGTCGCCGTGAACGGCGAGGGCGACATTTTTGTCGTGGACTGGCACAACGACCGGGTGCAGAAGTTCAACGCCGACGGCGAGTTCATCATGGAGTTCGGCTCGTCCGGCTCAGGCGATGGCGAGTTCAACCGGCCGGCCGGTATCGAGATAGATCACCACGGTGACATCTATGTCGCCGACCGCGGGAACAACCGCGTCCAGCAGTTCGCGCCGGACAGTCGTTACGTGGACAAGTTCATCGGCGATGCGACGCTCTCCAAGAGCGGCGAGAATTACGTCCGGTCCAACCAGACCGTACTCCGCAACCGTGAGATGGCCAATACGGAGCAGTCGAAGCGGTTCCGGGGACCGGCCGTGCTGAGGTTTGATGACGAGGGACGGATGTACGTTCCGGACTTTGGAAGCCACCGGATTCAGGTCTACAAGAAGCAGGCCTATCCACTGACGCCGGAGGAGATTGCTCCGGCGCCGAATCACCCGACTCTTTACACGGTCTAACCGCCGATTACAGGACGTTAAACGAGAGGCGTCCCGGTATTAACGGGCGTCTTTCTTGTTTGACCCGAAACAAAAGGGAGCCGAGCCTTTTGCCGATGATGTACGGCTTCGCACAGCAGCGTAAGCAGTTGCTGGAGGTGGAGTTGGAACGGCTCCGCAGCGAGATGCCGCAGCTTGGCGCGATGCGGGTCGCACTAACAGGCGATCTGGCGGTGGGGCACATCACGCCGGAGACGTCACTTGAGTTGGTTGTGGTGCAGATGACGGACGAGCCATTCCACCGGAGAGCCGATTTCTGGACCACGCACCTCCGGCCACGAATTGACACAAGTTTTTTCGTTTACACGCCCGAGGAGTACGAGGAACTGGCAGACAGCGATCCCGTTCTCGTGGCTGTGGAACGCGATGGAGAGGTGATCATTGGCTGAATCTACGGCGCCCAAGAACGCCAGCAGGTGGATGAAGCAGGCCCGTATCGACCTGGCCGACGCGGAGTTCGTCGCCGCTTCCGGAAGGCACGCGTTGGCGTGCTTCCTGTCCCACCAGAGCGCCGAGAAGGCGGTGACCGGCTATCTCCTCGCTCGCGGCGCTGAGATGGTCTGGGGACACTCGCTTGCCGATCTGTGTGAAGACGCGATGGCCGTCGAGCCCTCGTTCGATTTCATGAAGTCGATCGGTCCCCTTCTGGATAAGCACTATCTGGGCGCTCGTTACCCGGGCGGACTACCGGGAGGTGTTCCGGCGGAGGTGTACGAGGCGTACGACTCCGAACGTGCGCTGGAGATCGCCCGGGACATCAATCAGTTCGCACAGGAACGGATCGACCAGTTACCGGTTTAAGATTGATCTGCTAAAACCACTATCTCTGCTGCCTCATGGGATAAATCAATGGCGAAATATGGCGAGGGCGACCGGGTAGTCTTACACCCAAACGTAACTGGACAGCACGGTGAGTACGAGGGCCGGATCGGCATAGTGCTCAATATCGAGGCGGACGTGCTGCACCACCATTTAGGCGGCGTCGCACAGTACCGGGTTCAGGTAGAAAATGAGAACCCCGTCGTCGCAATCTCCGTATCTGAGAAAGAGTTGAAGCGCGCAAGGCGCGACGTAAGCAGTAGTTAATACGGATACCTGAAACAGGCCTCCAATGGGCATATTTCTCCGCATCCTGGTCCCGATTGTGTTGTTCCCGCTGTTGCGGTGGGGCGTGCCGCGGTTTCTGGCGTGGGTAGGCCGGAGATACGACATGAAGCAGGCGGAGAAGCGCTCGGATGGGCCTGTGATCGAGGGACGGCTGACACACGAGGTGTTCCCGACACGCGATTTGCGGAACGTGGATTTCGATCAGTCAGGGTAGTTGAGGGCCAGCGCCGAGCGTGGATACGTGAATTGCCCTTCGAGAGTCTCAGCGCGCGCTATGCCTGGCACAAAGATCATTTCGGTCCCCTAAGACAGGCACGCGCCCAGTCATTCTGAGGAGCTCGCGACGAAGAATCTCGTCGCCGGAAAACGTTTGCACGACTGATTTACAGCGCTCTCATAGCCGGGAGATCCTTCGCCTCGACTCGGGAAGACATTTGTATGTGGCAGCCCGGCCAGATATGGCGAGTGAGCACAAGCGGGCTAGGCAAACCCAGCCCCTACCCTGTTTCGGCTTTAGACGCCCTGGACCATGAAGGATTTTGTGTCCGCTGC
>CAUZKS010000103.1:0-7249 GCA_963580625.1 Dehalococcoidia bacterium
TGTTGGCGTCGATCACGTTGTCCAGAAAGTGGACGCTCAACCGGGTTACTTTGCGCAGGTGACCGTAGTCGACCGACTTGACGCCGTCTGCGTCCTCGATGATGAACTTGGACACGTCTATAGAGCCGAGGTTGCACGACTCGTTCGGCAGAAGCGGCTGCTCGCCGCAGGGGTTGGTCGCCGTGATCTCGCCGAGGTGAAGTACCGGGCTGTTCCGGTTCACCTCATCCATGAAGATCATTCCTGGCTCGCCGTTCCTCCATGCGCCGTACACGATCTTGGAGAAGACCTCACGGGCATCCAGACGTCCGACCTCCATCATCTGGCTGTCCGGGTCGGACGCCTTGACCTTGGATCGGAGCGCGTAGTCGGTACCGTCCTTGACGGCCTGCATGAACTCGTCCGTTGCGCCGACAGAGATGTTGAAGTTGTGGATCTCACCCTCGACCGTTTTGCAGTTGATGAACTCGAGGATGTCCGGGTGGTGGACGTTCATGACGGCCATGTTTGCGCCGTCACGCTTTCCGCCCTGGGTTACAAGCGTGGATACAGATGACAGGTGCCGCAGAACGGCGATCGGCCCACAGGCCTTGCCGTGGGTTGACTGGATCGGCGTGCCCTTTGACCTGATCTCGGTCAGCGCAAAACCGGTTCCGCCGCCAAATTTCTGGACCATCGCAGCATCGTGTGCCGCGTCCATGATCCCTTCCATGCTGTCCTGGAGAGGAAGCACAAAACATGCAGACAGAGTTCCCGCGCCTGTTCCGGCATTCATCATTGTGGGCGAGTTCGGAAGGAACTCCAGCTTCGCCATCATCCGATAGAACTCTTCGGCCGTTTCGTCTATCTGTTCGTCAGACTGCCCGTACGCACGATCAGGAGCTGCGAGCGCCTTGGCCACCCGCCGGAACATGCCCTGCGGGTCTTCTTTGACCTTGTCGTTCGTGTCCTTATCCAGATAACGTTTCTCGAGCACGACGAGAGCGTTGTCTGTGATTACCGCAGGAGCGAACCCTTCAGACGAGTCGTGCGACGGACCGTTATCCGCGCTTCCGCCGATGCCGAGCACGGTCGCAGCCTCGGTTATGTCCTGTATGAGGCCGCGCTTTTTCAGCGCTGTCAGCATCTCGGTTGTTGCCTCAGCGTCATTGTGTCCGTTGCGGGTCGTGTCCGTGCTCATTCGCGAATCCTGTATCTGAATTGAGGTCTGTTAAAGGTGTGGCTCCCGTACGGTCGGGAACTCGGTCAATTTGAAATGGTGATGCGAAAGGTGTCCTGTGATCCGTCGAGAATCCCTGGTTCACCTGATCGGATTGGCTACCGGTACGGCCTATGAGAGCTTAAGAAGCCCTCGTCCGCGCGGCGCATCGGGAACAATGAGGAACCGATCGCGCCGGCGTGTTAATGAGCCGGGACACCGGCGTAGCACTGTGCGCATCGGATCCTCCTTTCCCCTCACTCCCAACACTGGGAGCGGCCTGTTTGCAGATTAGTCCTCAGTCGCCTGAGACGGCCCTGCGTGTCCTTCTTCTTCTGCCTCGATTGGCAAGTCTCGGTACGTCGTCTTCAATCAATCTGAGCTGTGGTTTGGGGTTGTCTGACGATTCATCACGAAGCGCCTCGACTTCCTGGGCAAAAGTATCCAAGTCTTCAAAGTCCCTGTACACCGATGCGTAACGGATGTACGCCACGCGGTCCAGTTCCCGTAACCGCTCCATCACCATCTCGCCGACAACCCGGCTTTCGACCTCGGCCTTGCCGAGACGGTGCAACTCGGAATCGATATCTGCAACTATCTTGCCAATCGCTCCAACCTCTAAGGGGCGCTTGGCACATGCAATCCGGAGTGACCGCTCAAGTTTGTCCGTCGAGAACGGTTCCCGCCGACCGTCCGACTTCGCGAGAAAGAGTGGGGTGGTATGCACCCGTTCGTAGGTCGTGAACCTTAGTCCACAGCCTGTGCACTCTCTTCGCCGTCGAACTCCGTCGGGAGATTCCCGTGAGTCGATGACCTTTGAGTCGTCATGGCCGCAAAACGGGCAATGCACGTTTGAGCCTCCGACCCTCCCGAATTAATACACCAAACCCTTTGTGGAAGGGCCACACACTATCTAGTGGCCTGATGTCTCCAACCCCTACATATCGTGCGTGAGACGCAGAGCTTGCACTAACTGTAGGGGGGTGTCAAGTCTCGGATTAAGCCGATTAGCGGCCAAATGCGATGGACCCAACGAGCCCCGTGAGTGGTGACTTCTGGATGTTAGATCGAACCCTTGAAGGATCCATATTTTACCATTTGTGAACGTATATCGGGAGTTACTAGCCCTAAATGCACGATTGGTAAACGACACGCGAAAAGACCCTCCACGCGAATGTGAAGGGCCTTTTCAAATTTGCCTGAGACCTCCGGCGAATGACCGCCGGGGTGGCGCTTAGTCCATCGTCGTTGCGGCGATGTTACCGCGTACCCGGCGTCGTGCTGCCGGGTGGTGGCGCAAGAACGGTGGGATGTCGAGATCGCCCACTTCAGCTGTCATGGCCTCTGCGTCCGCCATGTTGATTGAGCCGTTCTCGGCCGAGAATCCGGTGGCGATGATGGTCAGCTTGACCTCATTCTCCATCTTCATGTCTGTCACCATCCCAAAGATGATGTTTGCCTCCGGGTCGACGACCTGCGAGATCACCTCAGAGGCCTGGTGGACCTCGTTGATCGTCAGGTCGCTTCCGCCGGTGATGTTGAAGATCACGCCGCGTGCGCCTTCAAGAGAAACGTCCAGCAGAGGACTCTGGATTGCCTCTTCTGCGGCTTCGATAGCCCGGTTCTCACCACTTCCTGAGCCGATCGCCATCCACGCCGGTCCGGCGTTGCTCATCACGGCCTTGATGTCGGCGAAGTCGAGGTTGATTTCGCCGGCTACGGTGACGAGCTCTGCGATGGACTGCACGCCCTGTCGGAGAATGTCATCGGCCATCCTGAACCCAGCTTCCATCGTCACCTGTTCATCACAGATGATGAGGAGACGATCGTTCGGGATTGTGATCAGCGTGTCTACCTTGTCCTTGAGGCGGGCGATGCCTTCCTCGGCGTGCTTCATGCGTCGTCGGCCTTCAAATGCGAAAGGCTGGGTTACGACGCCGACCGTCAGAGCGCCCATCTCCCGGGCGGTCTCGGCAACGATAGGCGCTGCGCCGGTGCCGGTGCCGCCGCCCATGCCGGCGGCGATGAACACCATGTCTGCGCCTTCGAGAACCTCACGGACCTCGTCCCGGCTCTCCTCGGCACACGCCTGACCCTTCTCAGGATCGCCGCCTACGCCAAGGCCACGGGCTGTCTCGTCACCAATCCGCAGGCGGACCGGCACGTCGCTACGCACGAGCGCCTGGGCGTCCGTGTTAACGGTGATGTACTCAACCTCTGCCATTCGATCGCGGTACATACGGGAAACAGCGTTTGACCCGCCGCCGCCAATACCCACGACCTTGATTTTCGCTATTCCGATGTTGTCCGGTGTCGCTTCAATTCTTTCGTTCATATCGTTTTAAGCCTCCTGGCACACATCTGCGGGCCGCCGGCTACGGATCACTTCCGTTGTTGCCCGTTGGTCCCTGAATTGGTTGGCCGACGCCCTGGCCGTGGTTTTTGGTAATTCTTCAAGCTGTCCGGATCACTTGTTGAGACCGGACGGGTTCTGTTTGATCACACCGAAACCCCTTCACGGGTACTTTTCGAAGAACCACTCGGTCCCCGATTTCGCCACCTGCTGAAGGCGTCGTACCAGCGACCACCGCTACTTATGACTTCAGTTCCGTTGACGGTTGAAACGCCAAGGTGTGAACCACGGGGCATGTTGCGCAACCCCCAGATCAGCATCCCGATTCCGGCGCTGTACGCCGGGTTCTGGTACTGCTCATCAAGCCCAACCAGTGGCCTCGGTCCGGAGATGCGGACCCGTCCCTGGAACACGTAGCGTGCGAGCGCCTGCATTCCGTCTAGCTTCGCTCCGCCGCCGGTGAGAACGACGCGATCGATTGGGACGTTTGTGAGTTGGGGCGCGGCCAGTTTTCCTTTGACCAGGCGGAAAAGCTCCTGCGCACGTTCTTTAAGTAACTGGCCGAGTTCTCGTTTTGTTATCGAGATCGAACCGTCCACCGAGTCGGCGAGGGAGTTGATGAGCAACTCTTCCTGCATGGTGGCAATTTCAGGAGTAACCGAACCGGACTCCCGTTTCAACTCTTCGGCCTCTTCAAATGAGGTCATGAACGAGAGAACGAGGTCGTTCGTGAACTGCCAGCCACCGATCGGTAGCACGGCGCTATGCACGATCTGGCCGCCGACGAACACCGCTATGTCGGTGGTGCCGCCGCCGATATCTAGGAGCACCACTCCGTCGTCACGCTCAGATGTTGTCAACGCCGCTTCTGCGGAAGCGATTGGCTCGACGATCAGGCCTGCCACGTGGATGCCTGCGGTTTCCGCAGCGGCCTTGAGACGCTCGATGGCGGACTCGTCGCCCTTGACGATGTGAGTGTGTGCGTGGATCTCCCTGGCGTGCATGCCGAGAGGCAGCCGAACGAGGTGCCGGTTGTCCAGAGCGTAGCCCCGGGAGATTACGTGTAGAAGTTGGCCGGGACCATCGGACTCAAGGCCACGGACCGTTGCGAGCGAAGCGTCGAGGACATCCTGGGTGATCACACTTTCGGCCGCGTTTTCCTGTACCTGGTCCCAGCGGTTATGGGATTCGATGTGGTGGCCGGATAGCCCAACGTAAGCAGATTTGATCGACAGTCCTGCGTTCGCCGAGGCTTCCTGCATGGACGCCCTGATGGCCTGCGACGTCGCTGCGTCGTCCCGAACCATGCCCTTGCTCAGACCATCGCAGGGCGATACCCCAATGCCGGCGATCTCGACATTCCCGTCGGGACGCTCGCGGCCGATCACGGTCACGACCTTTGTTGTGCCGACATCTATTGCCGCTCTGTAGTCTTCCTGGATCATTTTCCTGTCCCTGTCAGATACCCGTTGTCAGAGTTGCCGGTTGCTCGCTTCACCCCTGTGACTCCCCACGTATCAGGTGGTTCGAAGGAGCGGTATCTCGTGAAAGCCTTCATAGGCGTTCTACCGCCCTGAGCCTTGCGCTTCGGCTCCTCGGATTGCCTTCGATCTCCGCCTGAGACGGTTTGATGACCCGTCGGGACACCAGCCGCAAAGAGGCGGTATGGGCGCAATCACAGATGGGTCGTTCCGGAGGGCAGATGCAGTTGCTTGCTTCCTGCCGGAACAGGTTTTTGACGATTCTGTCTTCGAGAGAGTGGTAGGCGATCACGACGAGACGTCCGCCCGGCTTGAGTAGAGAGATGGCCTGTCGCAGGCCGGTTTCAAGGGCGCCAAGCTCGTCGTTGACGGCTATCCGTAACGCCTGGAAGGTCTTTGTCGCCGGGTGAATCCGTCGAGAACCTCGGCGGGGTACCGCGCTTGCAATCACGTCTGCGAGCTGCGTCGCCGTCTGCAGGGGTCGCGCTGCTACTATCGCCGCCGCAATGCGACGGGAAGCTCGTTCTTCGCCGTACTGGTAGATCACATCGGCCAGCTCGTCACGGCTATAAGTGTTGACGATGTCGCCCGCGGTTAGCGTCTGGCGTACGTCAAAACGCATGTCCAACGGGTCCGAGCGCCGGAAACTGAATCCGCGCTCTTCGGTATCGAGCTGTAGCGACGAAAGGCCGAGGTCGAATAAAACGCCGTCGACCGAACCCGGGTTACGGCCGTATTCGGTCGAGACCGATTCCATGTATCTGAAATTTGCGTTCGAGGTGATGAGGTGGTCGGCGAGTTCGGGCGAGCGCGAAAGGCGTTCCACTACCGAGCTGATGGCTTCCTTGTCTGCGTCGATTCCCAGCACGGCTCCGTGCGGGGCGCTTGCCCGAAGGATCGCCTCTGTGTGGCCGCCCTCGCCAAGATTCGCGTCGATGTAGAAACCGCCGGGCTTTACCTCAAGTGCACTGAGCACCTCGGGGACCATAACTGGGACGTGGCGTGTCTCAGTCATGCGGCCTACTTCCGGGTCGGTCGGGGCAGGGAGCGCCGGAGAGCCATGCGAGCGCGGTTCCGCCACGGCACTTCGCAGTGTTGAGTCCGGGAGCGTGGGGAGCATGACGGGCATCAATTGGCGGGCCGTTTCCTGATCGAATACCTGAGTGAATGTCGAGTCGTATGCCTGTACATCTCAGGCCTGAGATGAGCGACGCCGGGGTCCTGATCTGGGACTTCCTCTTCCGCACTTGTACATAGGTATCAATCCGAGGCACTTTTTCGCTAGGGAGGCGAATTACGTGTTTGGGCACTTTTCTTGAAAAGTCCGGGAATTTGATCAGAAAACCTGATCAAGCATCTGTCGTGCTTTCGGACTGTTTCTCACACGCTCCGTGCTAGCATATTTTCACGATGACTCACGATGCCGGACAACACAATTCGCCCGAATCTGGGGACTTTAGATCCGAAGGCCATGCCCATGCCCACTCGGAAGTGCACGCCCATGACCATGATGCTGGGACCGAAGGCCGCCGCCGATTCGCCGTCCTGACCAGCAGCGACGCCGGGGCGGCTGGTCATCGCGCAGACACGAGCGGTGACGCCATTGTCGAGATGCTCACCGCCGCCGGGTTTGAGACGGCTGACCGTGTCATGGTCCCGGACGAGCGCGACCTGATCGCCAGGCAGTTACGTGCATGGGCGGAGAGCGGCGACGTCGACTTAATCATGACGACCGGAGGTACGGGTCTGGGTCCGCGCGACGTGACCCCGGAGGCAACTATGGATGTGATCGAACTCACAGTGCCGGGTATCGCCGAAACGATGCGGGCACAGTCGTTAGCGTCCACCCATGCGGCTATGTTGAGCCGTGCCGTGGCCGGTGTCCGCGCCCGCACGCTGATCGTCAACCTTCCGGGTAGCCCTCGCGGCGTGAGGGAGACTTTTGAAGTGATTCTCCCGGTGCTGGGCCACGCGATCGACATCCTCTCCGGACGGCGCGGGCCTCACCCCGGTCAAGGATTTTCTCGCTCTGATCACGGCTCACATGGGGCCGATGATTCGCACGAGAGTTAATCGTGCGAATCAGAATCGTTACCCTTTTCCCCGAGATGTTCGAAGGACCTTTCGGTGCAAGCATCGTGTCGCGTGCGGTCAGAGCTGAACTGGTCGAGATTACAACCCACCAGCTCCGCGACTACACCAAGGATCGGCACCGTA
>CAUZKS010000104.1:0-7248 GCA_963580625.1 Dehalococcoidia bacterium
TGACCGGTGCACGAATCATCACAATGAACGGTGAGGAAGTGCTCGAGCGTGGTGACATCTTAATCCGTGACAATCGCATTGCTGCCGTAGGCCCGAGTGGTTCACTCAACATACCGGGCGGTGCAGAACAGATTGATGCATCAGGTACGACCATCGTGCCTGGTTTTGTCGATACGCATGCTCACCTGAGGGGCTCGTTCAACGTACACCGTGCCCAGCCGTGGTCGTATGCCGCGAACCTAGCGTACGGAGTCACAACCGCTCGCGATCCGCAGACTGGCTCGAGCGATGTGCTCAGCTACGAAGATTTCATGCGTGCTGGAAGAATGCTCGGCCCACGCATCTATAGCACAAGCCAGGGCGTCTTCTCAGGTGAAGGCATCAGCAGTCTCAATGAGGCCAGAGATGTTCTAAAGCGCTACTCAGACTACTTCGATACCAAGACCATCAAGATGTATGGCGCAGGTAATCGGGAGGTCCGGCAGTGGATCATCCAGGCCGCGTACGAGCTTGAACTCATGCCCACTACCGAAGGAAGCCTCGATCTGCAATTGAATCTCACAATGGCCCAGGATGGCTACTCCGGAGTTGAACACAATCTCCCTTCGGTACCTCTCTACAATGATATCACGCAGCTTTTTGCCCAATCGAATACGGCAACCACACCAACCATAGTGGTTACGTACGGTGGACCTTGGGCAGAGAACTACTACTTCACAAATACCGACGTTCTAAGGGACGAGAAGCTCGCGACCTTCACACCGTTCGAGGAGATCTACCAGAAGGCAGCACGTCGTGTACCAGGTTGGTTCGATGAGTCTCAGTACATTCACAAAGAGATCTCGGACTTTATTGATGACGTGGTCGAGGCAGGAGGAAGGGCAGGGGTAGGCAGTCACGGTCAGCTCCAGGGGCTCGGATATCATTGGGAGCTCTGGCTCGTAGGATCGTCTGATCGCATGACCAACCACGAGGCGCTTCAGATCGCAACGATTATCGGAGCTGATGCACTCGGCCTCGATAACGACTTGGGGTCACTCGAAGTTGGTAAGCTCGCTGATCTCGTCGTGCTCGATGCAAATCCGTTGGATGATCTGCATAACACGAACACAGTACGTTGGGTGATGAAGAACGGGCGTCTGTTCGAGGGTGCCACGTTGAATGAGCGTTGGCCGGAACAGCGTGCACCTGAAGGGTTTTACTGGCAATCGACCGGTGCGATTCCCACCCGGACGACGAGTGGGAATGAGTGACGTGGCCTCCTGTTTTGGGAGCAGGGGGTCCCCAGTTCGAATCTGGGCGCCCCGACTGTACTAACACCAAGCCCTGCAAGCACTTACACGCTTGCAGGGTTTCTTAGTCAAAGGTGCCGTCTCACGCCAAGTGAGCCATAAGTGAGCCAGAGGATCGATTTCGTAGGGTTAATCGGAGTTCTGATAATGCCCCCCCTCTGCCGCCAGCAGGGGGCGGTACTGGTCCGACTCCGCACACATCGCCGCCACTGAAACGCCGTTTCCTGAAAAAATTTGGTGGCGCTGCTCAGTCCGGTGTGGTGCTCCCGCCTAAGTTGCTCCCGTCTAAGTTGCGGTCGTACAGGGTGCCCAACAACAGACAGTTACGGAAGCCCAATCGTGGGAGCTTACCGTTGGGAGGTACCACACTAGCAACTTGGATCGCATCCCGCACTCAGGTCGGTGATCTCGCGTGCCACGCCCTTAGCACCTCGCGCTCTCGCTCGTTCGATACTCCGGCGCGAAGGCCAGTTCGACGCTCCTGCGGCTCCGTCAGCCACCACGCCAGCGTGTCCGCTGCCGTCTCGGCCAGCGGCCGATAGCTCAGGCCCTCGGCCTGAGCTCGCTCCGCATTCATTCGGAAGAAGCCGGCCGTGCGCCCAACGGGGGGTTGCCACAAAGGCATGTGCGAGAAGGGCCGTACTCCGTGGGCAGCCAGGAAGTCGGCGTCCACCCATGTGAATCGGACATCTGAGGTGGTGACGGCTCGAATCCCGTACAGCATCTCGGCGGTGCTCAAAGGCGCGCGTGGCCCGGTCGCGTTGTACACGCCGGTGACACCGTTCTCGAGGCACCGGACCATCCACTGCGTGAGGTCGCGCACGTCGATGAACTGTGTGGGGTCAGCCGGAGCGCCGGGGGCCAGAACCTCACCCCCCCGATGGACCCGATCTACCCAGTAAGTGAAGCGGTCGGAAGCATCGCCGGGCCCCACGATGACCGGTGGGCGCACGATCGTCGAACCGCCCGGAAGCGCTCGCTGAACCTCCCGCTCGCACAACGCCTTGAGCGGGCCGTACCCTTCCCACTGATCCTCGGGTATACCAGGCCTGCCCACCGCCCCGCTCTCATCCTGATCGATGATCGAGCGCTCCGCGTAGACCGACTGGGTCGAGACGAACAGGTACTGCCCCACCGAACCGGAAAGCAGCTGCGCGGAGTCACGGACAATGAGAGGCTCGAAGCCAGAGTTGTCGAGCACGGCGTCCCACTCCCGGCCCCGAAGCGCATCGAGGTCCCCGTCGCGGTCCCCGACGAGCTTCTCCACACCCGGGAAGAGGTGCGGATTCGTCCGCCCTCGGTTGAACAGGGTAACTGTGTGCCCCCGCTCGAGGGCATATCGAACTTGATGCGGTCCGATGAAGCCCGTCCCTCCGAGAATCAGGATTCGAAGCGCCCGACTGCGTCGATTCGGCAGACCACGAGCAGCGGCCGTTCCGGGGGCAAGCCCAAGCCCCAAAGCCGCTGAGCTCGATACCGAAAGGAAGTCTCGTCGCTTCATGTTGATGCTCCCATGGATGCAATCCGGAGTTAACCCCGTGCGGTGGACAGGTTCGTACCTGCGACTCAAGCGGCGGGGCCGGTAGGCAGGGGCACGACTCCGTCAACATCCTATGCGCCCAGCGAGGAAGCAAGCGGACAGAGGGGCGTTGGTGCATGGCTCGTGATCTAGCTTCGTTGTGACGCTAATCCCGGCCCTGCTGCTAATATCAATAATGTGAGGATGGAGAAGATGGGCGCCTCGGCCACTCAACCCCCTGGTAGCCCTTTCGCATGTTCTTCTTCATGAATGCCATCTTATCTACCAGTCCTCCATCAGTCCTCCAATTAGCGAGCGTCCCGGGTACTACTCACGGTGTCTAGGACACGTTAAGAAGCCCTTTAATGACCGGTGTTGTGAGGACAGAGAGTGCTTCAGGGGGTCTGACGGACCTTAGGGCCTAGTGACTCTTAATCAGTAGGTTCGGGGTTCGAGTCCCTGGCGGGGCACTGGCGGGAGTCTAGGAGTTACCTGGGCTTCCGGCTTTCTTGTGTCGGTGAGTTGGGGGCGAAAACGGGCCCATGGGACCCCAAGCGGGGCCCCAAAACTTTCGCCCCTGGACATTAGGGAGTTCCGGCTGTGATGGCCGGCATCCGACACCAAGACGTACCGGGCGTGCCAGAACGGCGAAAGCCGGGCGGTCACTCAGCAACCCACACGAACGTGCCACCACGGTTCTCGAACTTGCCAAGACCCGGGAAAGGGAAGTGCACCGAGTAGACGCGCTGACCGGAGCCGGCGGCGGAGGCAAGCACCGCTTTCCGGCTTTCCTGCGCCAACGGAGCGTCGCCATCGAAGGCGATGGTCCAGTCGGGTCGCTGCACCGAAATCACCGAATGGTGCATCGTGTCGCCGATATAGAGTAGTGAGGCCTCGCCCGAGGTGATGAGGAAGCCAGAGTGGCCAGGCGTGTGCCCCTGGATGTCCACGGCCTTGACGGTGCCCGGCACACGATCCGCGCCGGGCTCAAACGCCATAACCCTTGGACTGATCGCCGTCACTAGTGAGGCGAGTTGTGCGTTCGCCTGCATTGCTGCCCACTCATTGACCGAGATGTGGATGTCGGCGTTGGGGAATGCCAGCGCGCCGTCCGCGTCCACAAGCCCGCCGACGTGGTCGCCATGGCTGTGGCTGATGAAGATGTCAGTCACTTCGGCTGGCTCGACGCCGGCGGTTGCCATCGATGCGGATAGCATTCCGGATGGGCCGTTGCCGGTGTCGAACAGCAGCACGCGGTCGGGTGTGCGGACGATCAGTGGCTGGACACTGAGTTGGAGGACATCGGTTGCGAGGCCCGCCGCCGTCAGCAGGGCATCCACATCGGCCTTCGTCACGTTAATGGCGAGCGTCATGTTGTCGTTGGCTGGTGCGAAGGCGGCGTCTCTCAGTGACGCGGCCTGTAGCGAGCCGATCGCGAAGGGGGACACGTTTTCGCCCGCGCCAAAAGCGGCGATGGCTGCCTCCGCCGCTTCGGCAGTTTCAGCGGGAGCGGCTTCTTCTGTTGTCGGCGAGCACGCGGCGAGGCTCGCTACGAGCATGGTGACGATGGCTGTGTCGGTTCTCATGGCGGTGGTCTCTTGGGGAAGGCGCATCAATGCGCGTGGCGGATCTGGGAGGCTACCGGTCGGGAAACCTTCCCGTAGGTCGTGTCACCGAAGTGCCATCCGGCGACCCAACGATTCCTCTGGCGCTCAATCGCTGGGCGGCCTTCGAGGGCTGCGTTCGGGCGGATGATGAGGTCGCTCATACGCGCAACATAGTTTCTCTGATCCGGTTGTGCGCCACCCACACCGATGTTGTAGTTTGCCGCGAGAAACGCACGCAAGAAGCCACCACATACACCCGAAGGTCGGTCCGCCGCCGGGCCCCCAGGGGACAAAATTTGTCAGCCGAGGTTCAGCTGTGGCCACTGTCCACATCGCCATTCCGGTTCAGGACGAGCTCGAATATCTTCCCGCCTGCCTCGACGCGCTTCGGCGACAGGAGGGCGTGCGATTTGTCACGTGGTTATGCGTAAACCAACCGGAAGCGTGGCAAAACGAGCCGGATCGACGCCCCGTGTGCGAAGCCAACCAGGCCTGTCTCCATCTGCTTGCCGCCGTCACGGACCTCGACCTCCGCATTATCGATCGCTCCTCACCGGGCCGGGGCTGGCCACCGAAGCGGAGCGGTGTTGGGCACGCGCGAAAGGAGTTGATGGATGCGATCTGTGCGGAGGCCGCCCCCCGGGATATCATCGTAAGCCTCGATGCTGACACGCTGACGCCCCCGGGTTATCTGCGATCCCTTATCGACTCCTTCAAGCGGCATCCGGCCGCCTGTGCTATCGCCGCGCGTTACTACCATCCACTCACCGACGACGGAGCCGTCACCCGCGCGATGCTGGGTTACGAAATCTACTTGCGCTTCTATGCGCTCAACCTCTGGCGAATCGGGTCTCCCTACTCCTTCACTGCGCTCGGCTCGGCAATTGCCTTGCCTGTTTCCGTCTACCGAAGAGTGGGCGGGCTGACGCCTCGAACCAGCGGTGAGGATTTCTACTTCCTGCAGAAACTGACCAAACATGGACGGGTACTCCATTGGACCGCCGCCCCGGTTGCCCCCGCGACCCGCAAGTCCTGGCGCGTTCCCGTCGGGACGGGTCAAGCCATCGTCGCCGCCTGCGAAGGCGAATACTCCGACCGCTATCCACTCTATGCTCCGGAACTCTTCGACCGGATCAGCCGCACCACCGAGGCCTTCCCCGAACTGTTCGCCGGACCGGTCGAAACGCCGCTTGACGAATTCCTGCGGGACAAGATGAGTACCGACGCTCCATGGCAACCGCTGCGCGATAACCACACGACACTGGATCGATTTGTCCGTGCCTGCCACGAGCGGCTCGACGGACTCCGCATTCTGCAGTACCTGAAGGCCGAGTATCGTGAAGCGCCGACCGACGACCGGGCAACGCTGATAGACTGGCTGGACCGGTACGGGTGCCAGTTTCCCGGAACCGAGACCGAAGCTTCGCGCGTGCGGGCCCTGCTTGACGAGCGCGTGCTGGCCGATCTGAGCATTTCTGAACTCGACGCGATACGGCGGGTGCTTTTCCAAATGGAAGATCGCTATCGTCGAGAGGACGACCTGGAGGGCTGAGTCACCCATCCCCCTGTTCGGGATAGCAAGTACGCGACATTCGGAGGGCTGGACTTCGCACACATCGCCGCCACTGAAACGCCGTTTACTGAAAAAAAATTGGTGGTGCTGCGCCCGGCGCCACGAGTGGCCCCCGCGACCACGGCGACCCGTCCCTCGAGATCTTTCATGTCGGCATGCGCTCCTCGGCGGTGCGCCCCCACCCTGTCGTGATCGCGAGCACGATGACGACGAGCAGCGCCCACGAGTGGACGTTGTGCAGGCCGACCTCCCAGGGGGACACGCGCGGCATGCCGTCGACGCCCGCGGTCATGCTGGCCGCGAGGATCACGGGGATGAACACTGGAAAAAGGAACGGATACGTGCACACGGTGACGTCCAGAATGTTCGAACGACGGTAGCCGTCGATGCCCGCGCCCTCTCCGACCTCCTTGGCCAGGTCGCCGACCGCGAGGATGGCCACGGTCGAGTGCGTAGTGAGCAAGGTGGCACCCGTGACCGAGCCGAAGATCCACCACTCCGCCTGGCCCGGCGTACCTGAACGCGACTGGACCCACGCCACGATGCGGTCGACGATACCGGCGGCCTCCAGTCCTCCCACGAGACCCATCAGCAGGATCGTAAACATGGACACACCTACGGCGCGACGCATGCCGTCGAGGACGAGGCCCTGGGCCACGAAGTTCTCGCGATCGATGGAGAGCAGATCCGCCGGTGTGAAGCGTCCGAGCAGGAGCCCGAGGATCGCAGCCCCGAGAATGCCGTAGACGAGCCCCTCGATCAGGTGGCGCTGCTTCATCAGCACGAAGAGCACCATTATGGGGACCGCCAGCATGAGCAGACCTGTTGCGTCGGCATCGGTGGAGGGTCCGGCTCCGGCCTGGGTCCCGTCCCCACCACCAAGCACCGCGAACACAGCGATCGACACGAATGCCGCCGGGAGCGCGTAGCGCATCCTCGAGCGCACGACGCCGTTGATGTCGGCGCCCTGAGTGGATGCCGACGCGATGGTCGTGTCGGACACCGGGGAGACGTTGTCCCCGAAGGTGGCTCCCGCCAGGATCGCCCCGATCAGGAACGCCGGGTCCGTGCCCAGCACACCGCCGACCGGGTAGAGCAGCGGAGCGCATACTAGGATCGTGCCCAGGCTCGTGCCGGTCGCGGTCGAGAACAAAGCACACACGAGGAATGCGGCCACCGCGTAGCCGCCCGAGCCGACGCCGGCTGACTGCGCGGCCCACACGAGGGACTGGACGAGCCCGCTGTCGCGCAGCAGCA
>CAUZKS010000105.1:0-7183 GCA_963580625.1 Dehalococcoidia bacterium
GGCATCGATGAGCGGCATGACGTGAGACACGAGCGGCTCTAGATCCAGGGTTCCGCCCCAGAGAGCGAGCATCGTTTTAGACACGTCTGCCCGGGTCGGAGGAGTGGCGGCCGTGATGGCGATCCCGCGTTCGTTTGCGGCTTCCGGAATCGACCAACCGGGCAATTCCGGCTCGGTCAACACCATGACTCCGTTCGGTCGTAATAACCGCAGACCGAGTTCCATCTGCGTCTGATAGACACCCGCGCCTACGACCATAGCTGCAAACCCACTTCCGCCGGTCGCCTCTCTCACGGCGCCTTCCACCCCTTCTTCCGACGTGTCGAACGTGGTCGCCCCCAACCTCCGAGCGAGGCCGAGTCGTCGTTCTTCGTCGTCCAGGCCGATCACGCCTGTTATCCCGGCCGCGGCGAGAGCGATCAGGGCGGAAGCGCTGTACGGGTCGCAACCGATGACACAGATATCGGTGGCGCCATGAGCGGTCGCCTGATCGACGGCCGATGCACCAAGGCCGTACGTGTCGCCGAGCAACAACGCCCTTTCTTCGATTCCGGCGGTCGGAACCTTGAGAAGTGTGTCATTGGCGAACGGGACGCGCACGTATAGCGCCTGTCCTCCGTCAAGGCCGTCCCAGCCGAATCCGCTCCGACCGTTATCGGAATCGAACACGCCGATCCCGGTCACGAGATCGCCGAGATCTACTGTCGAGACGCCAGCGCCGACCTCATCGACCAGCCCACAGAACTCTGCCCCCGGGATGGTTCCCGGAGCCAGGTCGTGCCCGGCGTACCGGGCGAGGTCGCGAGGACCTATGGCCGTGGTCGTTACGCGGACGATGACGTCCATATCGTCCTTGATCCGTGGGGTGCGACGCTCAACCACCTCGACGTGCTCGACTCCGTTGAAACTCAGAGCAAGCATTTATGGGGTGTGCCGGATTCGCCAGTGATACCAGGTATCACAGAGGTCGAGATTTAAAAACGGCGGCCGCAGGTCACACATTCTCTTTCACACGTTCTGCCAGCTTGCGTGTCATGCCGGGTGATGCCGCCAGATCGTCTATCGACGCTTCACGTATTCCCTTGAGCGAACCGAACTGCCGCACGAGCTGGCGTTTTCGCTTTGGCCCGATCCCTGGCACGAGGTCCAGCGCAGACTGTCGGGCACTCTTTGAACGGAGATTGCGATGAAATGTGATGGCGAATCGGTGTGCTTCGTCTCGGATACGCTGGACGAGGAACAATCCCTGTGATCCACGGGTGAGGATGTATGGTTCCGGCGAGTCCGGGATGAAGATCTCTTCTTCCTGTTTGGCCAGGCTGGCGAGGGGAACGCCCTCGATGCCCAACTCGAGCATCACTTGGAGCACAGAGCTGAGCTGGCCCTTGCCACCGTCGATCAGCACAAGGTCCGGCACAATGCCGAACGCGTCGTCCTTCGCATCTTCGCCAGCGGCACGGGCGTCGACCGCCTTCTTAAGACGTGAGAAACGCCGGTGTAGCACCTCGCGCATCGAAGCGAAGTCATCGTTCTTGTCGTGAGTCTTGATCTTGAAGCGCCTGTAATCGGATGTCTTTGGCTTTCCGTCCTCGAACACCACCATTGACGCAACGGTGTTGGTGCCCTGGATGTGCGAGATGTCGTAGCACTCCATCCGCTGTGGGAGACGCGGAAGGCTCAGCTCCTCCTGGAGCTGTTGCATCGCCGCCTCCATCACGTCGGAATCGGACAACCACTTCAGTTTGAGCTGCTCCAGTCCTTCCGCCGCGTTCTGGGCGACCATCTCAAGCAGGCGCCGTTTCTCGCCGCGTTTCGGGACCGATAGGTTCACCGGGCCGTCCCGTCTCTCTGAAAGCCAGGATTCGATTATCTCCGTGTCCTCGACCTCTTCCGGAACGAGCACACGGCGCGGCACGTGAGATGCAGAGCCGTAGAACTGCTTGATGAACTGGGTGAGGATGCCGGACGTGTTTTCGTCACGTGTTCCGGACATGATGAAGTGATCGCGACCGATGAGGTTTCCCCGGCGTACAAAGAACACCTCTACCCATGCCTCGTCCCGGTCGCTTGCTAGGGCGATGACGTCCATGTTCTCCGCCGTCATCGAGAGCACCTTCTGGCCCTCGTATACGCGCTCGATGGCTTTGAGCTGATCTCGCAGAGCACCAGCGCGTTCGAACTCCAGCGCGTCCGATGCGACCATCATCTCGTCGCCTAGACCCTTCACGATGCTTCGGGTATCGCCCTCCAAAAACATCACGACCTGGTTGATCACGTGCATGTACTCTTCGCGATCGACGGCTCCGATGCACGGCCCGACGCAGCGCTTGATGTGGAAGTCCAGGCATGGCCGATCGTCGGTCCCGGTGATCGTCTTCGTGCAGGAGCGGTAGGGGAACAGTCTCTTTATCAAACCGAGCGTCTTGCGGACGCTGCCGGCGCTGGCGAACGGGCCGAAGTATCGAGCGCCGTCCTTTGCGGTCCTCCGTGTTACGTAGACCTGGGGAAAGGGCTCGTTGACGTCGATCTTGATGTAGGGGTAAGTCTTGTCGTCTTTCATCCTGATGTTGTAGCGGGGCTTATGCTGTTTGATCAGGCTGTTTTCGAGCAGGAGCGCTTCCTGCTCAGACTCGGTGACGATGTACTCAAAGTCATCGATGCGCGCTACGAGCTTGCGCGTCTTCACGTCATGGCTTGAATTAGTGCCGAAGTAGGAGCGTAACCGGTTGCGCAGAACGGACGCTTTACCTACGTACAGGATCTCGCGGGATTCCGCCCGCATGAGGTAGACGCCGGGCGAAAGTGGGACGGCCGAAAGTCGGCTTGAGAAGCGGCGCTTACGGGCCGCCGGTTTGCTGTCTGCGGTCGATGGCATCAGGGCTAGCCTAGCCGAATCGTAAAATCGGCGGGTATGGACTGGTCCATGTCAGTCCGGGCTGCGGGTCGAGGGGATGTTAGGGCGTTAGCCCAGAAACGCGGTGAGGACGCCAAGGATAATCACCGTTCCGCCGACCATCACCCCGAGTTTTTTCAACTCACGGGGAAGGTTTTGCGAGAAAACGGCCGCACGGTTGCGTGCGCCTGCTCCCCGTCGCGCGGTGGCGGCCCGACGTCTCTCGGCCCGTTTTCCGCGTGCGGCCCCTCCGGTAGTGTCAGTGGCATCTTCCGGCGAATCGTCGTCTTCCCCCAGATCGCTTTCGTCCAGGAGGAGATCATCGTCTTCTGGATCTTGGTCCTCGGGGACAGGTCCCATGAACACGTTTGGCCGACGTTCGCGTCGGCCGTGCAGTCGGTTCTGTGTCCGGGAGGTCTGACGATTACGACGAGGCATTAGCGGTTAAGTGACCCTGTTCAAATTTGTGATTAGTCTATGTCAAAAGGGCTGGGCGCTTAACGTAATTCACGCCCGGTGAGCGCTCCAGAGGCATCGATTATCCGGGCTGCCGCCCAATCGTCGCTGACCTCGGAGAGATTCCACATCACATGATACAGGAAGGGGTCGAGTGGATTCGTGCCAAATGCGCGCTCAAAATAGCGGGCCTGGGCGGTATCTGACTGCGACACGTACTGCTCTGCGATCTCCATATCCTTGAAATGGAGACGGGAAATGATTCTGCGGGCGCGGTCCGAGCGGTTCGCGACGAGTCCAACCCTCAAGACATTCGGGTTGTCTCGCAGTATCGCAACGGCGCCGCGGCTGACGATGACGGCGTTGTCCGCCTGGGCCACGTCCCGAATTACCTCTGCGGTCGTCTGGATAAAGTGCCGTTCGTCGAGCTCCTGCCCGGAGCTCATTAGCGAATCATTCATCTCTGCGTATGTCGCGCCAACCCGTCGTGCGATCTCGGCGAGCAACAACCTGTCCACGAAGTCTAGGTCCAGCTCGCGCGCAACTACCCGTGTAACGTCAACTACACCCGAGCCGGCTCTGCCTTCAATCGCTATTACGGTCATGGGTATTCCGAATCCAGATCGGCGGTATCTCGAAATGTACGTGGAAAGGCGCCGGTGTGGGCAGTTTATCTCAGCCTGTCACGGTAGTTATGTTCGGGGAGAGCGCTAAGCCCGGGGGAATGCCCGGTCGTACTCTTCCCGAACGTGCTCCGAGGTCAGGTGCGTGTAGATCTGGGTCGTTGCGATGCTGGCGTGGCCAAGCATCTCCTGAACGTGACGCAGCGACGCGCCGCCGCGGAGCATGTGCGTCGCGAAGGAGTGTCGAAGTGTATGTGGCGTGATGTGGTCCGGGATGCCGGCGGCACGGCCGGCGCCCTTGAGGCGTAACCAGAAGCCCTGGCGAGAAAGTCGCCGGCCGTTCCGATTTAAGAACAGCGCTTGTTCTTGTTGCTGCCGTTCGTACAGGGGGCGCACAGTGTCCAAATATACGGTTACGGATTCTATCGCCTGGCTGTGAAGGGGAACGACGCGCTCTTTGGACCCCTTGCCGACGCAGCGGACCGAACCGGTTTCGAGGTTGAGGTCTCGCAGGTCCAACCCGACCAACTCACTTACACGAAGCCCGGCGGCGTAAAGAACTTCAAGCATCGCCGCGTCTCGTACGCCTTCCGGCGTGTCGTCCTCGTAAACGGTTGTGAGAAGGGTATTCACCTGCTCGATCGACAACGCTTTCGGCAGAGTACGTCCAGTGCGTGGTGAGCGTAGCGTTTCGGTAGGGTTGTCCTCGACGAGGCCTTCTTCCCGGAGGAATCGGAACATCGACTTCAACGCTGCTATCTTCCTGGCCCGCGTGCTCCGTGCGTATCCGCGCTCGTCAAGATCATCCACAAACGCCGATATCTCCGAAGCGCCGATGTCAGACCAGTTCCGCGGCGCTCCGGAGTCCTCAAGGAACTCGATCAGCCCGGTGAGATCGTTGAAGTAGGCATCGAGCGTATTGGAAGACAGGCCCCGCTCCACGGCGAGGTAGTTCAAGAAAGAGTCGATCTGTTCACGCACGCAGTTGACCGTAGCACTTCGCCGGGTTTATGCGCCCGTTTGGGAGTAATCGCGAAAACGCCAATAGTGGTTCCCGGGTCAGGTGACGCCACGTCGACCGGTGTGAGATTGACCCTCTGGGGGGCGATACCTAAACTCGATCCGACATTGCATTTTGCGCGTCTTAGATATTGGATAGCAAATGGCGTCCAAGTGGGACGCACCGTTCTGACTTGATTGGGACCTACGCGGTATGTGGCCGCGTAATTAACCTAGCTCCAGATACAGAAAGTACCGATGCTTCCTCTTCTAGAGATTGAGATCCCGTTCGATCCCAACTTGATCGACGCCGGTGGTTTTGTGCTTGCATGGCATGGTTTGCTTAGCTTTGTCGGCGTCGCCACCGCGGTCTGGCTTGTGGCCCGATGGGCGCGCCAGGAACGACTTGACCCGGACATGGTGTACAACACCGCTATCTGGGCCATCCCCGGAGGGATTGTTGGTGCGCGTGTGGTGCATGTAGTCGACAACTGGGGCAGCGTTTACGGCTTCCACGACCCCATAGAACTGGTCGCTGTCTGGAGCGGCGGCATCGGATTGTGGGGCGCCATCCTCGGCGGCTGGATCGCCGGGATGATCTACGCCTACATCTCAAGATACCCGGTCGGCAAGCTAATGGACCTGTCGGCGCCGGCACTGCTGGTGGCTCAGTCGATCGGTCGTCTCGGCGACATCATGAACGGAGAGCACTGGAGCAAGAATACGGACCTGTTCTTTGGCTGGGTGTTCACGCACGCCAGCAGCCCCGGAGCGAGGCCTCCGAGCCGATTGAGCGAGGAGTTCGACCCGACGTCCGGAAGTCACCCGACAGTGGTGTACGAGATCTTCTGGAACATGTTGGTGCTTGCTTTTCTGTGGCGCATCCGCAAGAAATTCCGGCCTGACGGGGCGATCTGGATGATCTACCTCGGCCTCTACGCCTTCGGGCGCTTCTGGATTCAGTTCCTTCGTTTGGATGAAGAGAAGTTCTGGAATCTGCAGGAGGCGCACCTGATAGCGCTCGGCGTCATGGCGATATCGATAGGTTTCGTGGTCTTGAAGACTCGACTACGAAGGCCCGGCGATGAGCCGGACGAGCCGTCGGCGCCCGAACGGGCATCGCGCAACAGACTTCGCCGGGCCAGGCAGCGGAGTTAGAGCTCGTCTGCGGAAGGTCGTATGTCCAGCAGGTGCAACTCTTGCTTCGTGCGGCCACGCCATGTATTTGTGCGCAAAGAGTAGATGGCGTCTACGGTGCCACCGCCAAGGGGCGCTTTCCCCAGTCCGAACCCGATAGCGTCCCAGGTTTCTCTGTCGTCGCTCAGCACCATGCGCAGATGCCTGCCTCCCGCGCCCATCGTCCTTATCTGGACTGGGTTCAGGTTTCGCGTGACGAACACCGGGGCCGGATTTTCTTCCCCGTACGGGCCGAGGACTTTGATGAAGTCCCAGGTCGATGCGCCAAGATCGGAGAAACCGATCTCTGCATCCGCCTGTAGAGGCGGGCCGGTTCCAGGATCCTTGCCAGCGGCGGCAACGCCTCCCTGTATGGCGTCGATGACTTCCTCAAGGTATTCGTTGGCGACCGTAAACCCGGCGGCGCGGGCGTGCCCGCCCCATTGATCGAACCTATCTGATACCGCAGATAGCACGGCGTGTATATCGACGCTTTCCGGGCTACGTGCTGATGCCCGTGCGTGCGTCTCGCCAAGGGCGATGGCGATGGCCGGTCGGCCGTGCTCTCCGCTCAACCTGCCGGCCAACGGACCGAGGATGCCAGACTTGAATCCAGTGGATTTGATGATAAGCGCCGGCTGCATCGGCCCGTTTCCTAACTCCAGCCTGGCTACATCCCACGCTTCCTGGCTGAGGCGACGCCGTTCCGTATTCATATCGTCGACTTGGCGTGCCAGCGTCATGGCTTCGCCCGGGTCGTTTGCAGTCAGCAAATTGAGGCTTGGGACGGCCTCGCCTAGTCGGCCGGGAGCGTTCAGGCGTGGGATCACGTTGAATGAGAGGGCTTCTGTGTCCAGATCGCCGCCGTTCGGATGCGCAAGCTTCAGCAGCGCGGTTAGACCCGCGTGGCTCGTTGATTGCAGTTGGCGAAGTCCCTCGGACACAATGACGCGGTTCTCGCCCTTCAGTGGTCCAACATCGGCCACTGTTCCAAGCGCGGCTAGAGCGATTACATGGCCGGGCCAGTTGAGATCGG
>CAUZKS010000106.1:0-7146 GCA_963580625.1 Dehalococcoidia bacterium
ATCTCCAAGACCTGATCTACTTCTACCTTGATCTCCTGGATAATCTGGAGCTCGACAACCTGCCAGTAATCGGCCACTCGCTAGGCGGCATGTTCGCGGCCGAGCTGGCTGCTATACAACCGGCCCGTTTCAGTCACGTCGCCCTAATAGCGCCGTTCGGGCTCTGGGACGACTCGGACCAGATCCCGGACCTGTTCTCGATCCCGCTCCCGGAACTCGCCGCTGGTATGTACGCCAACGTCGAATCGGAACCCGCCGTGGCCGTGGCAACCGCGCCTTCAGCGCGCATGACAGAGGTTGACCCGGACACCGCAGAGGGCCAGGCGACCATCAGTTATCTGGTCGAACGTTCAAAATCGATGTCGACGGCAGCGAAGTATTTGTGGCCGATCCCGAACCGGGGTCTGTCCAAGCGCCTCCACCGTGTGACCCAGCCGGCCCTAATTATCTGGGGCGATAAGGATGGCGTCGTACCGCCGGGATACGCCGATCGCTTCGCCGCAAAAATGCCAAACGCCGCTGTACACGTAGTACCAGACGCTGCGCACATGGTGGTAGACGAGCAGCCCGGTCACGTAGCAGGGTTAATCGAAAGCCTGCTGGCGAGATAAAACAAATCGGAGGGCGGTTTGATCGATAAGCTCAAGTAACTTGAGCTGAAATCAGGGGAACGCCAAAAGGTCCATTCAGGATCCGAGTAGGCGCCCGTTCTCTGGTTGGGATCATCAACCTCCCGAAAACTTCGTTGTTGGAAGTCAGCGGTGTGAACATCACCTCCGGAAGCCCAACTTTCCCCCTCGCCGCCCGACGCATATACAGTTCATCGCCATTTCGAGTTCCGATTTTTTGGGCCAGGCCGAGGAGTTAGGTTTCCAGGTCCGTTGGGGTCATCAGATCAGCGTCACAGACGGAGGCCTGTCGGACTACGACGACCTTAGCAAGCCTCATCGGTATCTCCATCAAGTACCGCGGGTTGCCCGTTGATCAATTAGCTAAGTCTGATTGTGGGAAACTTTCATGTGGTAATCCCATCCCTGCCCTCCTCTGGGGCGAACCCTTACCGCCAACAACCCGAGAACCGGGCATCGGCAACTAATCTACTATCCGCATCGCAATATGGCGTTAAAGGCGGGCAGATGTTAGCTTGCCCGAAACTCTGATCTTGAATAGAAGAGCACGGATCACGTAGAAACCCCGGGACGAAGTAACGAAAGCCACAGGTGACGATTTGACCATCGATGTAGCAACCGGCATAGCAAGGATTCTCAAGCAGGAAAACGTCCAGTGGGTCTCGACCTTCCCGGTTAGCAGCGTCAACAACTCGTTTGGGCGAGAAGGCCTGAAGCTTTTGATGATGCGAGATGACCGTTACGCGGTAGCGGTTGCCGATGGGTTTTCGCGGGTGACAAACGGTGAACGCATCGGCGTCTGCACTTTCTCTGGGGGAATCAACGCCGCCGGAGCACAGGTTGCATATTCGGGAATAGCCCAGGCTTACGAAGACGGTTCGCCTGTCTTGTGCATAGTAGATGCGGTGCCATCGAGTGCAACGGAGAGCACTCGATATGATCAGGCAGCCGCCTTACGCGGCGTCTCCAAATGGTACGGGGCTATCGACACACCCGAACGTGTGCCAGAAATGATGCGCCGGGCCTACACGATGCTTCGTTCCGGTCGGTCTGGGCCGGTGGTATTGGGTGTCCCGGATGCGAGCGCTACGTACGACGAAACCGTTGACCCTTACACATCGCCGAAGGGCTGGAAAACGCTTCCTGACCCTGAAGATGTGGCAGCAGCAGCGAATGAACTCCGGGCAGCAAAGCGTCCTATTCTGTTCGCCGGGGAAGGTGTCCTTTACTCGAACGCAGCCGCTGAACTTCGGGAGTTTGCTGAAAAGGCCAACCTGCCCGTGGTAACCACGCTGAAAGCAAAAGGCGTATTCCCCGAGAATCACCCTCTTTCGGTCGGAACCCGGGGCGACCATGTCGTCAAGTACATAGAGGATGCAGACCTCATTTTTGCGATCGGCGCCAGTATCTCGCCGGGACGATTTGGCCACGGAATTCCCGATGGCGTGAACAAGAAGATCATCCAGTGCAACATCGACGAATTCGACGTGAACAGGATTTACCCGACTGCGAACGCCGTCATCGGTGATGCAAGAGCGACTTTGAAGTCACTCATCGCAGAACTCGACAGTGAGCCGATCGAAAATCGGAGCGGCGTAGTAAGCGAAGTCAAATCCGTGAAAGACGCAGGGATGGCGGTCTATCGCGAGGCGATGGCGTCGGACGAAAAACCGATCAACCCGTACCGCGTTTACAACGATTTAATGGAAGTCCTAGATCGTGACAATTCTTTCGTGACGCACGAATCCGGCAACACACGTGATCAGCTTTCTACAGCGTTTGAAACACTCATTCCTCGTGGCTTCCTCGGCTGGGGCAACGTCTCTTCCCTGGGGTTCAGCTTCCCGGCGGCAGTTGGTGCCAAGCTGGCCTACCCGGACCGACAATCCGTCGCTGTCATAGGGGATGCCGCTCTCGCCTACATGCTCGGAAACTTCGAGGTTCTCTCAAGGCTCAGGCTGGGCGTGACGGTGGTTCACATCAACAACGGTGGGTTCTCAGGCTACGGCCCGGGATTCTGGGGCGAAGGTCACGACCCGTACACGTATGACGTGCTCGGTCCGGATGACATCAACATGACCAACGCTATAAAGGAAATCGGCTGGTCAACCGAGCGAGTTCACGAACCGGGTGAGGTCGGCGCCGCTCTCAAACGAGCATTCGCAGCCAACGAAAAATCTCAACCCGCTTACGTCGAGATCATCGCAAGCCAGTACCCGGTGTATGGCTCCTGGGCATCTGCTTAGTCAGATCGCCCCAACAAGACTCGGCTAGCGCTGGCCCGCGGCGAATAAGAACCGACGTTAGCCAGTAACAATGGCCCCTCTGCTTTGTGATCGAAGCGAAGGGGCCATTGTTATTGGCTGACCGTTTCCTTCATTTGTGAGACCGATTTTCTACTCTCCACCATCTCGTCCTGAGAAAACGGCCCCCACCGTTAGATCGTCGGCGAACTCTACAAGTCGGTGTTCGACACCGAAATGTATAAACAACACGTCTCCCGGACTAAATCACCTTATAAATGCCCGAGGTCGCCGACAATCCTTCTATTGGTTTCTATTAACCGCTTACTCGCGCCCACTTGCGCAAACTCACCGGCTCTCGATCAAAAGTGTCGCCAGTGGGGATGACTGTAGTGAACGACACCTCGGCGATATAAACATTGCCTTCAGCGTCCGTATCCATCCCATGAGGGGCCATAAACTGGTCTGGTCCTTCTCCCTGGGTCCCGGCACCAAACCGAGTGACTTCGTTGCCGTCACGGTCAATAACTATCACGTAGAGACCAAGTCCCGGCACGTCTTTCTGCACCGGCGGCGGACCTGCCTCTGCGACATAAAGGTTCGTGTCTTGGCCCCGTCCGGCGGCGATAGCTATGGGACGGTGGAAGTGCCACTGATCGACATACTCTCCTGCCGTCGTGAACACCTGCACCCGGAAATTCTCCCGATCGCAGAGCGCCACTTTGTCATCACCAATCATGGTGAGATTGTGCGGCAATGAGAATTGACCAGGTCCTGTGCCCGGCTCGCCCCACGATTTGATGTGGTTGCCGCCGGCATCGAACTTATGAATGCGGGAGTTGCCGTAACCGTCGGAAACAAAGAAGTCGCCGGTGGACGGTTGGATCGCTACATGGGTTGGACGATTGAACGTTCCACCCTCTTGCCACGGGCTCGGCTCGCCCGGCGTACCAAGCGTAAAAATTACATTCCCATACGGGTCAGTCTTCTTGATCGTGTGATCCAGGTCGTCGGCAAGGAACAGGTTACCTTCGGGGTCTACTGTCACGCCGTGCGGGCGTGTGTAGTCGCCCTGTCCCCACGACTCAATGTACTCACCTGCTTTGTTGAGTACGACCATCGGGTGGTTACCACGATTGAACACATATACCCGGTCTCGATCGTCATCGACTGCTGCCGCCGTAGCGTCCTTGAAATAGATTCCATGTGGAATCCGTCCCCAGAGTGCGACCGGTTCGTAAACAGTGCTAGAGCTAGCTGGTCCTGGCAACTTGGTACTCCTAATTAACTACCCTCTCCAGTCGGAAGAGGTTTCTGCGTGGCGATATACAACCTATTCCTTGGGTGCTGGATCATCGCCGTCATAGATGTGGACCCCGGCCCGATTCGTCACTGCCAGCCGGACCGCGGATTCATCACTCACCGTCACGATCTCGTGTCGGTAACCTTTCTCAACAAACACAACATCGCCCGGTCCGGCGCGGAATGGATCTTTTTTACCCACACGCCATTCCAATTCGCCCTTGAGCACGACCCACCACTCATCGAAGTCGGGATGCCAGTGTGGGTTGTTTGACGAACCGGGGATCGAGTGGATGAAGTTGACACGGTTCCTCTGATCGAGGACTACTTCTTCACCCCAGTTAGTATGAGTGCCGTGGCGCTCTAACATCCACTCGTAGGACGTGTGGATCAGGTTCGCGGGTTCGGCCTGGGGCAAGGGGATAAATTTTGACGGCTCGATCCCCTTTATGTCGTGGTTGCTCCACTGTGGGCCGACAACCAGGCGCATATTCCAGGGACCAGTTCCGGTCGACCGGATGTCATGTCGGTATCCGGCAGGGGCGATCACTACATCGCCCCACTTCGCAGTAAAAGGCTCGTACTGGCCGATCTGGTATTCAGTCTCTCCATCCAACATGATCCAGAACTCATTGAAGTCGGAATGCATGTGCGGGTCCGGCGGGGCACCGGGCCCGGCGGAGATAAGCAGGGCCCTGTTTCGCCCGTCCTTGTTCAGGAGATGGTTCCATCGCTCTTTACCGTCGTTCAAGGCGCGCAGGTCCCCGAGATGCGTAATGTCTTGATTAACCGCCTGTGACGCTATGGTCACCATGCCGCGTAACTCCTAAACATATCTCGAGAGAATGTCCCCCAAACGGCCGGAGTATACATCTGAAAAACAGAGTCCCCGGAAGTCCGTCTCGGATCGCATGAAGACAGCCTCGTGGCGAATGTGAGGGCCGCGGTCATTCTGGTTATCCGAAAGTCCGTTGAAGGCGCGGGCAAAGACATCAATGATCTCCCAGAAAATCGATCTAGAGTCACCGGTTCACAGACAGTGTCATAAAGACATGAAGACCAGAATTTCTCGAGCAACTGGCGTTGTGAATTCACGGTTAGATTTCACTATCGCGGGTCAATTTACAGTGGGCGAACGGCCTAAACAGCAAATACCGTGGTGGGGCAGGGATCATCATGAACGGGGCACGTAGCTATAAAGGCCAGTTATTGGTACTCCAAAAAGCAAGAAAGCAAGAACTGGATCAGATCATGAAGCAAATGATCCGGCAGAATAGGATCCCTCAAGAGTTATTCGTGAGTTGGAATTACCGCGGCCACGACTCTTGCTACGCAATGGCCGTGGAGGGTCCAAAACACAGATCGCGGGTAGTCGCCATAACTAAAGCGGGCTAATCATCACGCGTCAGTACGCGTATTCGTCTACATCGCACACCGGTTCATAACCGATACTCAAATAAATATCATTAGAGGTCCGATTGGCACGGTCCGCATAAAGGCAACAAAACTCACGGCCCTCGTCCAGCAACCGCTGGCTCAATTCCGCCACACAGGCCGATGCGTACCCACGAGCTCGTTCATTACCCGGGGTGTAAACAGCGCTGATCGTCGCGCCATTTCGCGTTTGCCGACCGCACATCGCCATCGACACCGGTCCTCCGTTGTCCCATACGAACATTTGCCCTTCTTCTAGTCCTGACTGAACGACCTCCAGACCCGGCTGTGTCCGTAGTCCCCCCGTCTCTTCAGCAAACGCCTCGATCCAGCTGCCAAGCAACGGCCCCTCGTCCGGTCGAGCTGATCGTAATGCCCCCGACGTTGAGGCTGGTGGTATTACACGAGCCAATCGGTAGATACGCTGCTCCATGCCTGGATTGAATTTCAGCCCGGCCAATAGCGACCACTTTTCAGCGAACCTCAAAGCCGACTTCGATGGTCCAAGCACGCCGGTCGACACACGTCCAATCCGATGGACTCCAGTGGCAAGCAGATCTATCACGTCGTCTTTCGCTGCGGTCACAACCGTCTTGTAAGGAGGTGTATCAAACACCGTTCCAACGACCTGTTCCCCGTCTGACACAGATGCCCACAGATTGTCGCTGTCCGTCGGCAGAGACAAGGCCGCAACACCGAGCGTAAGGTTATTTTCGGCCTCGTTCTGGAGAAGATACGGCTCGACGTGATTCAGGAAATCAGCACCGTCGGTATACATAACAAATTGAAGGGCCACGGGTTCTCTCCCAGGAGTCCTTGTTGGAGCGAGCGAGATTCGGGTCGAGGTGCGAGGATACCCCCAGACAGTTACCCAGAACATTCCACAGGGCCTTCAGGAGCCGGTATTTTGAACGACGCCGTCAGACAGGCATTGGCCACCGATAAAACAATAGACGTTACGACCACCGGCAAGCGCTCAGGCCAACCACGCAAAACTGAGATCTGGTTCATGTACATCGAGGAGCGCGTTTTCATCACGGGCACGCCGGGACCCCGCGACTGGTACGCCAACGTCGTAGCAAACCCCGAGTTCACGTTCCACCTCAAAGAGTCGACCAAGATCGATCTCGCGGCCCGGGCTTACCCAGTGGTCGAACATGAGGAGAGGCGTCGAGTAATGTCCGCTCCCGAAACTGAGTGGTACCGAGGGCGTGCGACGATGGACGAATTGATCGCCGGAAGCCCGATGGTCGAGGTCCAATTCGAGTGACCTGATCTCTATCGAACCAATGGTTGGATGCGGACCCTCGTTTGCTATGCTTGAGGTGACCGTTTGTAAGTAGGGTTTGAACTGGCCGATCCAGTAAATTCGTCTTGTAAACTTAACCCGCTACGACGCCAAAAAAATCCCACCCACCGGAGTAACCTCAATAGCCGCTACCGACTCCTCAAGCATTGATGCCGAAGATACTCAACAAGTCTCAACCCCACCAGACTCCACAAAGCGCACGGGCATCTACCGCGGCTGGCCAATCGCT
>CAUZKS010000107.1:0-7061 GCA_963580625.1 Dehalococcoidia bacterium
GTGTTTAGTCTCTTCGAAATGCAGGTTGTATAGGTTCATATCGAAGCTGGCGCCCCGGATGAGATCCATGTCTGATTGCGGCACAACTCCGAGGTTTGTCCATGCCTGACTTGCTGCGATTTCGATGTTTAGCCAGAGGCCGTACATGTTTTCGTCCGACCAGACTTTTGACATTTCCGGTCGTGAATAGCGGGGAATCATTCGGCGGCCTTCGTGGGTGTTGAGTTGCTGGAATTTTGGTCTGGGCTGAGCTTGAGTTCTAAGATGTATTCGGCGATCGAATGAAAGTCTTCGAATTCGATAGCCTCGATACCGTTGTTTCTGCAATGCTCCAGAAGCCTTGAACGAGCGAACACTGTATCCGCCTTTTCTGCGGCACAGGAATCGGATCGCAGGCCGTCCCCGATGAATATCACCTTCTGGCCGGCTGCACGCGCTTTCTCGATTGGTTCGCATTTGCAAACGGCCCAGTCGCGGCAAAACTCCCGGTCAGATGGGTAATCGTAACGGAACGACATGGTCGTACCATCCGGCGCGGTAGGCTCACCCGTGACGGACAGGATAGGGACATCAACCAGACCGTTCGCCGCCAGGACTGGCTCGATATAAAAATCGATCCCGGCGGAGGCGATCATGAACTGGCCACCCTGTTCCCGCGTCGTTTCCACGACCTCGAGAAAGCCGGCGCGAAGGTTTACGTTATCGCTGGCCCACGATCTGAGTTGCTCGACTGGCGCCGTGATCGTACTGATTATTTTTTCTTGGTAGTCGCGGAACGTTAGTGCTCCGTCCCGGTATTCCCGATTGATCGCGGCGGCATCCGGACCGGCGAATTCTGCGATCAGACGCTGCGCCGCGTTGCAGTCGGCGGCGGTGTCGTCGAAATCGCACACAACAAGGAGGGTGTGTTCAGCGCTTTGTTTCACGGGGCGGGCGATTTCACGGCACGTGTCGCGATGTCTCGCCGATACTCAACACCTTCAAAGTTGATTGCCTGAGTTGCGGCGTATGCGGTTGTCCGCGCCTCGAAGATGTCCGATCCTCTCGCTACAACATCGAGGACTCTCCCGCCAGAGGTGAGGACCGTTCCGTCCTCGCCTTCGACGGTTCCGGCGTGGAACACCTGTGTGTCGCTAGAGATGCCGGCAAGGCCGCTTATCGGCTTGCCTGTCTCGTACGAGCCCGGATATCCGCCGGACGCCATCACGACGCACACGGCAGCCTGGTCGTTCCACTGGACATCGATCTGATCGAGCTTTCCGTTTGCTGCAGCCAGTGCGATTTCCAGCAGGTCTGTTTCAAGCCGGGATAGCACGACTTGCGCCTCGGGATCACCAAAGCGGCAGTTGAACTCGATCACGCGTGGTCCTGACTCGGTCAACATCAATCCGGCGTAAAGGGTTCCTGTGAACGAGGCCCCCTCGGCATCCATAGCGGTTGCTATCGGTTCGAGTATCTCCGCCCGGATTTGTGTCGCCAGCTCCGGCGTCCAGAACTCGGGCGGGGTGTACGCCCCCATTCCGCCGGTATTGGGCCCGATGTCTCCGTCATATGCGCGTTTGTAATCACAGGCCGAGACCTCGTTTGAAACCGTTTGGCCATCCACGAATGCGAAGACACTGACCTCCGGTCCCTCCATGCACTCTTCGATCACAACCGTAGCGCCGGCGTCTCCGAACATCCCTCCATGAATCATGTCCGTCACGGCCTCGCTTGCTTCCTTGCGGGACCCGGCAATGATCACACCCTTGCCCGCGGCGAGGCCATCTGCCTTCACGACAATCGGCCCTTCGTTCAGAGCGTGAATGTGCTGAAGCGATTCCTGGACGTTGTGAAACGTCGCGAATCCGGCGGTGGGAACGCCGTGGCGCGCCATGAGCTGCTTTGCCCAGCTTTTTGAGGACTCGATGCGGGCGGCGGATTGAGACGGCCCGAATACTGGTATTCCGGCTACTTTGAGCTCGTCAGCCAGGCCTTCCGCAAGGGGCGCTTCCGGTCCGACGATTACGAGATCGATGCTCCGGTCCTCGGCAAGGGACACGATTCCGGGGACATCACTGATCGACAAAAGGACGTTCTCGCCGAGCGAGGCTGTCCCTGCGTTGCCAGGCCCAATCAGAAGTTGGTCCAGCAGCGGACTCTTGCTCAGGGCAGCCGCCATCGCATGTTCACGCCCGCCAGAGCCGACCAGCAGGACCTTCAACGCCGTGACACCTGTCTTGCCACTATTCCCACTCGATCGTGCCCGGGGGTTTGCTGGTTATATCCAGAACGACGCGATTCACCTGGGCGACTTCGTTCACGATTCGGTTCGAGATGCGGTCCAGCGTGTCGTACGGCAACTTGGCCCAGTCTGCTGTCATAGCGTCTTCGCTGGTTACGGCGCGTATCGCCACAACGTAGCTGTAGGTGCGCCGGTCGCCCATTACGCCGACGGTCCTGGTGTCTGTGAGTACTGCGAACGATTGCCATAGCTGTTCGTAAAGGCCGTCGTTCTTGATCTCGTCCATTACGATCCAGTCGGCGCCACGGAGCGTCTCAAGCTTCTCGAACGTGATGTCGCCGATCACCCTGATAGCGAGGCCCGGACCCGGGAAGGGTTGCCTGTTGAGGACCTCGGGAGAAATTCCCAGCTCCGCGCCGGCAAGTCTGACTTCGTCCTTGAACAGGTATCTGAGAGGCTCTACCAACTTCAGGTTCATGTGGTCAGGCAACCCACCAACGTTGTGATGGGACTTAATGACGTGCGCAGCTTTGGTTTCCGAGCTCGTGCTCTCGATCACGTCCGGATAGAGGGTTCCCTGTGCCAGGAAGTCGATCTCGCCAAGCTCGTCGGCCTCTTCCTCGAAAACGCCGATGAACTCCCGGCCGATGATTTTTCGCTTCTCTTCAGGGTCCGTGACCCCGGCAAGCGCCGAGAGGAATCGCTCTGTTGCGTCTATGTAGCGCAGTTTCAGGCCAAGCGTGCGGCTAAACACCGCCTGGACACGCTCGGCCTCTTCCCGGCGCAGCAGTCCGTTATTGACAAATATGCAGGTTAGATTATCGCCAATCGCACGGTGCAGCAGTACTGCTGCCACAGCCGAGTCCACGCCGCCAGAGAGCGCGCAGATCACTTTGCCGTCGCCGACCTGTTGCTTGATGCGCTCGATCGCCTCGGTGACAAAGTGTCCCGGCGTCCAGTCACCTGCGGCTCCACAGATCTTGTGGACGAAGTTACTGAGGAGCATTGCACCCTGTGGCGTGTGTGCCACTTCCGGGTGGAACTGAATGCCGAAAATTCCTGCGTCATTTCCTATCGCCGCGACCGGGGAATTTTCAGAGTAAGCAAGTGATTTGAAGCCGGGCGGGAGCGTTTCGATTCGGTCCCCATGGCTCATCCAGACTGGAGACGCTTCGTCCAGCCCTTCAAGGAGCTCAGTCGTTTGGTCGTTCCGATGGATGACGGCGTATCCGTACTCCTGCTGTAAACCCGCAGTCACCTTGCCGCCCAGTTGGTGGGCGAGCGCTTGCATGCCGTAGCAAATGCCGAGGATGGGCACTCCCGCGTCGAACACCCAGCCAGGAGTGAGCGGCGCATCATCTTCGTAGACGCTATTAGGACCGCCCGAGAGGATGATTCCGACGACATTCTTGTTTTCAAGGACGGCGCCTTTTGCGGAGTGTGGAACGATTTCACAGAATACGTTCGCCTCACGTACGCGACGCGCTATTAAGTGGGAGTACTGCGACCCGAAATCCATGATGATGACCGTCTCAGGCTCTGTAGTGTCCTGATACGGGTGTCCTCCACGGACCCGCTCACCCTGTGCGATCTCCAGATATGTAGCGACCTCGATGTCGCCCGTCGTCGAGACTCGGCGGCTGTCTGCCACCGCCTTTTCGAGCGCTTCCTGAGGGGTCGTCGCTGCGTCTTCTGACATTAACTCCCAGTGCAGGTCTGCCGGGGAACTGGCACTGTCCAGTGCACCGGCGCTGAAGGGCGTCTGATTAGACGATTAAAGCTAGCACCCGTGCTAAACTCCGTCAACGTAATTCGTTCGTGGGCATCGTCGCCCGCGCCGCGCCGTGCCGCCTACCGGCGGACGGAGCTTCCAATACCAGTGACTCCGGGAGCGGCACGTTGTCCCACCTTGGACTTCTACTTTGAGCCCCGCCACGGATCGGCGCGCGACCGACCGTTCCGCGGACGGATCAGTGGAGTCGGCGGCGGACGTGATAAGAAGCGGGGGAGTGGTCGCCTTCCCAACCGATACCTTCTACGGACTCGGAGTCGATCCTTTTAATGCCGCCGCGGTTAGAGGGTTGTTTGCCGCCAAGGGCAGGCCCGCAAATAGCCCGGTTCCCGTGCTGATAGCGGGGCCTGAGGATCTGGGAATGATCGCCGCATCTGTGCCCACCGGAGCTACCGCCCTTGCAAGAGCCTTCTGGCCGGGCGCGCTGACTCTTGTGCTTACCGCTGTCGAAGAATTGCCGGAGGTGGTCTCGGCGGGTGCGGGCACCGTCGGGGTGCGCGTGCCGGATCACGACGTCCCACGGGCCATCGCTCGCGCCGTTGGCGGTCCAATTACCGGAACGTCGGCCAACCTATCAGGGGAGCGATCTCTGAAAACGGCGACGGAAGTTGAGGACGCGTTCGGAGACGCCCTTGGATTCGTTGTAGAAGGCGTCTGCGGAGCCCACGACGTGCCCTCGACGGTCGTAGACTTCTCGGTGGATCCTCCGCTGGTTCACCGGCATGGAGCGATCTCACTGGAAATGATCCAGCGCGTGTGGACGAATGTCCTTGGCTGAGTTGCCCCGTGACAGGGCACTTTCTAATACGTATCGGTATTTACAAACGAACGGTGACGCCCACTGATGACGACCATGTCAGGCAACCCGCCGGCCAGTTTGACGCAACGGCAAGACGCGCTTGAGACGGCGCTAAAGGCGCTTGTCTCTGAACGGACTTTGCCGCTTTATCGGATGATGGGCTACCACATGGGCTGGTACGAAACGACCGGCGAGCCCAGGATCGGATCGCCCGTGTTACGCGTCCATGGGGCACTAACTCTAATGGCTTGCAGCGCCCTCGGCGGGAACTACGCCGACGCACTCCCGGAGGCATGTGCCGTTGAGTATCTGTACAACCACATCCTGATCCATGACGACATCCGCGACGGCAACTCGGAGCGCGACAACCGCGCCTCTGTGTGGTGGTCATGGGGGCCGGCGCAGGCGATCAACACGGGAGATGGCATGCACGCCCTGGCCCGCCTGTCGTTGTTTGAAGCGCGCAACAAGGGCGTTCCGACCGAGTCCATTGCGAACGCGATTCGCGTGTTGGACCAGGCCAACCTTGATACGTGTGAGGGCCAGTACAGGGACATCGCTCTCCAGGAACGACTCGATATCGGCGTGGACGAGTATCTTTCGATGTCGGAATCGCAAACGGGCGCTCTTCTCGCATGTGCTGTTCAGCTTGGTGCGCTTGCGAGCGGTGACGTCGAAGACTCCGTTGCCGAAGGTCTGAACACGTTCGGGCGGAAGCTCGGGGCAGCTATAAGGGTCGGAGACGACTGTGATGTGTTCTGGCCGGCCGGACAGCGTGATGAGACACGACAAGGTCGGCTCGTTGCCAAGAAGAAGACGCTCCCCGTGGCGTACGTGGTCGAGTCCGGGACGCCTACGGATCGGCGCCGCGTTGGCGAGATCTACATGGAGCGCGTGATCGACCCGGAGTCGGCTAAAACCCTGACCGAGGTACTGGATGCAGCCGGCAGCAGGGAGTTCTCTACGGGAACGATCTCCCGATTGCTTGATGAGGGTATATCTGCCCTTGAGACGGCGAACCTGCCTGCCGACACTATCGAACAGTTGAGTCAGGCGGCGAGATTCCTGGCGAAGCCGGAAGGACTAGATTTGCCCGAAACCACAAACGGCGAGGACGCCTAGATGCCGGCAGCAGGTAAAAAGACCGTAGAAGATATAGACCTTCAGGACGCTCGTGTGCTCGTGCGCGTGGACTTCAATGTTCCGATGTCGGGATCAGTGGTGGACGCGGATCTCCGAATTTCGGACGACTCCCGGATTCAGGCGGCACTGCCGACGATCGAATACCTGAGAGACCAAGGGTGTCGCGTGATGCTCTGTTCTCACATGGGTCGGCCGGAAGGTGAGGTTGATCCTGATCTTCGGCTAACTCCGGTACGCGAACGGCTATCGGAGTTGCTGGGCGCAGAGGTGAAAGAGGGCAAAGGGCCCGCTGGCAAGGTCCCGATGCTGGTGATGGAGTCGATGGCACCCGGCGAGGTAGCTCTCCTTGAGAATCTCCGGTTCAATAAGCGAGAGGAACGGAACGACCCGGGATTCGCACGCAAGCTGGCCGGGCTTGCAGATGTTTATGTCAATGATGCGTTCGGGACTGCGCACCGTGCACATGCGTCTACAGTCGGCGTCGCCGAATACATGCCCGCGGTTGCCGGAATGTTGATGGCACGTGAACTTGAGATCCTCGGCGCATGTCTGGAAACCCCCGACCATCCGGTAGTCGCCGTTATCGGCGGCGCAAAGGTGTCCGATAAGATCGCGGTGCTCACGCATCTGGCGAGCAAGGTGGACACGGTACTGGTAGGCGGCGGGATGGTTGCGGCGTTCCTGGCCGCCGCGGGGCATATGGACGCCGACCCGGAGAGTTACGACGAGATCGAAGTGGCGCGTTCGCTGTTGAAGGATTCGTCGGCCCGGATTGTGATCCCAACGGATGTCATCACGGCGATGGAGTTCTCCGAGGACGCGGAGCCGTTTACGGTAAACGTTCCCACTATCTCAGAGGGGGCACTGGTCCTCGATATCGGCCCGGAATCGGCCGTCGCATACGCTGAAGAGTTGTCCGGGGCGAAAACGATTATCTGGAACGGACCGATGGGCGTATTTGAGTGGTCGGCATTCGCCGCGGGCACAACTGCGGTGGCGCAGGCGATCGCCGCTAACAATGACTGTGTCAGCGTTGTCGGTGGGGGATCGACCGCCGAGGTCGTGGGGTCTCTTGGACTCCGGGATCGGATCACACATGTTTC
>CAUZKS010000108.1:0-6983 GCA_963580625.1 Dehalococcoidia bacterium
CACGTAATTCGCAAGTTTTCACGACAACCTCAAGCGGATTCACTAAAGGGTCGGCAATTTGATTACAAGAACGTATGCGTAAAAGACGCTGGTAAACAGTTCGGATCGCAGCGGGAAGCGCCGTTTGATCGCATCATCATCACGGCGGGCGCGCCTGCCCTCCCACCACGACTACACATTCCAAGTTCGGTCCACAAAGCCAGAATAAGTTCGGGGATCAGTCCGACGCTGAGGTATAATCGTACCCGTAGTTTCGGCGTTCTTGCGCACGCCTGCATCCCTTTCAGGAAATCAACCGATTTTACGCGTCAGGAGCCGATCCGATAGTGGAATACGAGGCCGTAATTGGACTTGAGGTCCACGTCCAGCTGAACACGAAGAGCAAGATGTTTTGTTCGTGCGGCGCGGACTACCAGTCGGCCGAGCCGAACACACGTGTTTGCCCGGTCTGCATGGCGCTTCCGGGCGTGCTTCCGGTGGTCAACATCGCCGCCGTCGAATCGGCCATCAGGATCGGCCTCGCCCTCAACTGTGGCATCGCGGAGATCACGAAGTTCGACCGCAAAAACTACCCCTATCCGGACCTTATGAAGGGGTACCAGATCTCCCAGTTCGACCAGCCGATCTGCATCGATGGATGGATGGATGTCCAGCCAGAAGGCGAGCCAGACGCCCACATCGGTATTACGCGCGTCCACATGGAAGAGGACGTCGCTCGGCTCACCCACATCGATAACGCTCCCGGCAAATCCGGGCACTCCCACACGCTCATGGACATCAACCGCGCCGGAGTCCCACTGATGGAGGTCGTCTCCGAGCCGGATATCCACACACCTGGGCAGGCCGAGGCCTACATCCTCAAGCTCCAGAACATCATCCGATATCTCGGCGTCGGCACCGCCAACATGGAAGAGGGCAGCTTCCGGGTCGATGCGAACGTGAGCGTCCGTCCGGTCGGTTCCGACGAACTTCGAGAGCGCGTGGAAGTCAAGAACATGAACCGTGTGCGCGCCGTCGTACGTGCCATCGAGTACGAAATACAGCGACAGCCTGGAGTGTGGGACTCCGGTGGTCGAGTTCAGATGGAGACCCGCGGGTGGGACGATATCGCAGGCGTCACCATTGTTCAGCGCAGCAAAGAAGAGGCGCACGACTACCGCTACTTCCCCGAGCCTGACATCCCACCGCTCGAGATCGATCGCGCCTGGGTTGAGGAGATAACCGCGTCGCTGCCAGAGTTCGCAGACGACCGAAGGACCCGATTTGAAGACGAATACGATTTCAATGAGTACGATGCCGCCCTGCTCACTGCGTCCCGGGCAACGGCCGACTATTTCGAGGCTGTCGTCATCTCCCAAGACATGACAGGTGATGAACGCGCTGCATTCGCCAAGGAAGCGGCCAACTGGATCAACGGCGAGGTAGCCCGGCTGCTGAACGGCCCCGAAGGTCCGTCCGATATCAACGACACGAAGATCAAACCCGAACACCTGGCGGCGCTCGTAGCATTGTTCCAGGCGCGGAAGATCAGTAACGCCGCGGCACGTGAAGTTCTTGAGGAGATGTGGTCGTCGGGTGCAGAACCGGATGCGGTGGTCGCAGACCGTGGGCTGTTGAAAGTGAGCGGAACGGACGAGCTTCTCCCGGTCGTGCAGGAGGCAATAGACAACAACCCTAACGCCGTAGAGGACTTTATGGGAGGCAAAGAAACCGCCGTCCGGTTCCTCGTCGGCCAAGTCATGAAGGCAACGCGCGGGCGGGCAGACGCCGGCGTGGCCGCGGACCTGTTAACCAAAACTCTTGAGGAAGTGAAGGCCGCACGTTAACGTTGATTAACACCCCTGCGCGCAGTGCATGCTTCCCGATGTCTTATGCGGGATGCCACGCCCTCAAGGGAACAGCGGAGTACCGATGAATAGCAATCTTCTCAGCGTCCTGGAAATCATCATTGCGGTCACACTTGTGGTCGTGATCCTTCTACAGGTACGTGGCTCAGGCACGACGCTGTTCGGACAGGCCGAAAGCTCCTTCCGGACCCGACGCGGTATCGAACGATTCCTGTTCCGAGGCACCATAGTGCTCGCCGGAATGTTTACGGTGATCGCGGTACTAACAGCCCGGTTCAACTAGACCCGGGCGGGTGTTTATTTTGGGTGCGTCTTTATCAATGCGCTCAGCGCGAATCGGCGCATAAATCCTTATCCGAGCTTGACGATTATGCTGAGCTCGAGGCAAAGGATCTACCGGCTGGCACCCCATCACATCTGTCGCCCGCGTACCAGAGCGTCCAGCGACACAGTCGTAGAGGTCCGATTGATATCGAGCCCGGGCCGTGTCGCCATACGCCCCTACATTTCCGTACCGCGGCTAATACCGTGTCCTGAGGTTGTCGAAGGACCGAGGTGCAGGCCTGCAATCCCATCTACAATGCGCCGAACCTCCCCACATCACTGGCATTAAGAGAGTCGGATGACGACAGAATCTCCTGAGATCAAGATCACCGACGACGCGCACGTCCGGACTATCCAGCTCAACCGTCCACACAAAAAAAACGCGCTATCACAGACTTTGGCATGGGACATCATTCGCGCGTTCGACGCGGCCACATCGGATGATGATGTGTGGGTGGTGGCGATCACCGGAATTGCCGATTGTTTCTGCTCTGGCGTGGACCTCACTCCGGCGGGGAACGCGCCCGATCAAGGGCCGATGTCCGAAATTCAATCGCAAATCGACGACCTGAGCTGGGTCGGCCAGATTCCCATTGCAATACGCGAGCGATGTGACAAGCCCGTGGTCGCCGGTCTTAACGGGGTCGCGGCCGGCGCCGGGCTAGCGCTGGCGATGGCGTGCGACATACGGATCGCAGCCGAAAACGCATGGCTATTCCCCGGTTATTCCCGAATTGGTGGCTCTCCAGACGGCGGCCTATCGTGGACCCTTCCACAAGCCATCGGCTACGAGAAGGCGATGCGGTTCTTGCTGGAGAACAAGCGCGTGGACCCAGCTGAAGCGCTGTCGCTCGGCCTGATCGGCGAGATCGTTCCGGACGACCAGTTCGAGGCCCGATTTGCCGAATACTGCCAATCCCTCACAACGATCTCCCCGATCGCCGCCCGCCTGACGAAACGCGTCGTGCGTGAGGCAACGAAGATCGACATCGCGGCACAGGTCCGATACGAACTACAGACCATCGGCACCGCCTTCGCCAGCGAAGACGGCCAAGAATCCCGACGAGCATTCCTCGAGCGTAGAAAGCCGGAGATCAAAGGGCGGTAACGGGACGGTGGAAGCTCACAACATCCGCCGCCCTAGACAAAGGAATGAGGGGGCCTTCAGCAGAAGGACAGTTCGTCAACGCGTTTTTGAGACGTGAGAATCATTCGTGGACAAATCCCTCACCACAACCCTCTCCCGCCGGGAGAGGGGGCAAATGCATCCCCTCAATCCCGACCATCCAAGAATGACGATACTTTAAGCTTTGATCCAAGCCGCTTAAATCCGAGTCCAGGTTGTTCCGCCGGGACCGTCCTCTATCAGGACACCAGCCTCAACTAACTCATCACGTATCGCATCGGCGGCCGCAAAATCCCGGTTGGAGCGAGCCTCGGATCGACTCGCGAGGCGGGCCTTTATGTCCTCGTCCGACAACCCGTCCTCGGAAGCGCCGGGCTCGGCCAGTGTGAGGCCCAGCACCGACGACAGAGACCGCATCCCCGCCTGTGCGTCTGCGAGATCATGGCCGGCGTCGCGACCCCGGTTGATCTCGTGTGCGAGATCAAATATAGCGGCCAACGCCTGAGGGGTGTTCAGATCGTCTTCCATCGCCTCGATATACCGTTCCCTGAACGGCGTCGGATCGACAGACTCACCGCTATCCGCGCTTGATCCAGCCGTTACAGCCTGTCTGAGCCTGCGTGCGGCGCGCTCCTGCGTCTGGATATTGTCTTCGTCGTAAAGAAGAGGGCTACGATAGTGAGACGTCAAGATGTACATCCGAATGGCGTCGGCACTGTTACTGTCTAGCGCATCACGCACCGTCACGAGATTGCCAAGCGACTTGCTCATCTTTGCGCCATCAAGCCTGAGCAGCCCGTTATGCAGCCAGAATCTGGCGAACGGTTTCTGCCCGGTGTACGACTCGCTCTGGGTTAGCTCGTTCTCGTGGTGTGGGAACACCAAATCCAGGCCGCCGCCATGGATATCGATCACCTCTCCGAGATATTCGAGCGCCATAGCGCTGCATTCGATATGCCATCCCGGACGACCCTGCCCCCATGGGCTGTCCCATGCCGGTTCGCCGCGCTTTGACGCCTTCCACAGAGCAAAGTCGGCCGGCGATTCTTTGCCGAGCTCGACATCGACGCGGACGCCTTCCAGCAGCTCTTCCACAGTCCGCCCGCTAAGCTTGCCGTACTCCGGGTCGCTATTGACCCTGAAATAGACACTGCCACTTTTGTCGGTCGCCGGGTAAGCGTTCCCCTTCTCGATCAACCCCTCGATCATCTTCAGGATGCCCGGGATTTCTTTCGTCGCACGGGGATGTACGGTCGCCCTGCGGACGTTCAGTTCGTCCATGTCAGTGAAGAACTCTTCGATGTACTTTTCCGAGACGTCCTCAGATGTCAGGCCCTCGGCGTTGGCTTTCGTGATGATCTTGTCATCTACATCCGTGAAGTTCTGGACTCGGCGCACCTCATAGCCCCGGAACTCAAGGTAGCGGTGCAAAACGTCAAATACGACCGAGCTGAGCGCATGGCCGACGTGCGACGAGTTGGAGGCGGTTATCCCGCAGACGTACATCGTGACGGCATCGCCCGCGGGTTCGAAGTCGCGCTTGTCGCGCGTCAATGTGCTGTATAACTTCATAAAATTATTGGTCGCTCGTGCGGGTCGGTCGAGCGTTGTCCCGTGCTCAGAAAATCGATTTTACCGAGAGTGTAGCAATCGCCTGAGCGGCTATTCCCTCGCCTGTTCCAATTGCCCCTACATGGTCTGTCGATGTGACCTTGATGTTGATGGAATCAACCGGTATCGAGAGCGTCTCGGCGATCGAATCGTTTATGCGGTTTACGTACGGAGCCAGCTTTGGCTGTTGGGCGATGATTGTAGCATCGAGATACGACACCTCCCACCCTGCATCGGCCGTCATAGAGGCCGCCCGTTGGAGAAGTTCCCGGCTATCGATACCGGCGAACGTAGGATCGCCCGAGGGGAAGTTAGATCCAAGGTCGCCTAGACCGGCGGCGCCAAGCACGGCGGACGCGATCGCGTGCAGAAGCACGTCTCCGTCCGAATGGCCCTCAAGGTGACTATGATGTTCAATATTCACTCCACCAAGACGCAGCGGCCCGCCTGAGACAAGCGCATGGCCGTCGAAGCCGGTCCCCCACCGGTTCATGACGCCTGGGCCTCCGCCGGTTCGCCTGGCGAGGATGGATTCCGCTCGATCGATGTCGTCCGGCGTGGTCAGCTTGATGTTGTCCGAGTTCCCGTCAAACATGCCGACTGATCCGCCGGCCAGTTCGACAAACGTAGCATCATCTGTAACTTCCTCTATAGGACGGAGGGCCTGGGCGAACACATCTACTCGGAATACCTGCGGTGTCTGTATGGCTCGTAGACGCGATCGATCAAGCGTATGCTCCACCGTCCCATCACCCTTAACACTCTTGATCGTGTCAGAAACGGGCAGCCCCGGTACGGCCGCGCCATGCTCTGCCGCAGCCACCAGACCTCTTTCGATCATCGCTTCGTCTACGAACGGTCGCGCTCCATCATGTACGAGAACAAATTTGATACCAGATCCGTGTTCACCCATCAATTGATCAACGCCGTTGGTCGTCGAATCCTGACGTCTGGCGCCTCCAGCAACCACGGCCGACACCTTGTCGTAATCGGAGCTCGAAACCAGGTCACTGATTGCATCGCGGTTTGCGTCAGAGGCAACGATTACGATCGCACTCACCCGATCCGAGCGCTGAAAGGTTTCAAGTGAGTACTCAAGCACCGGCCGCCCGATCAGCTCCAACAGCATCTTGTCGCCACCCATACGCGTACTACCGCCAGCGGCCAGAAGGACCACACCGGCGTCACCTTGGGTACCGTTGGGCACGCCTTCAGGCGGCATTAATTCTCCAATTCACTAATTTGAACCCGTTGAACGGTTATACCGTTCGTTTTGAAGAATACAGGTGTATGACCTGAAACACCGTAGGGGCGAATAACTATCCGCCCTCGGGTCGATACCAATCGAACCCTACAACACAACTGTTTCGCAGATCAGGGGGTCAGATTAGAACATCGTGGAATAGATATTCCCCGCAACCAAAGAGAGGCCGGCATCCCGAAGAACGTCGGCCTCTCTTAAAGCCTGAACTACTACCACACGGAATTAATCCCCGGCCGTGGCCACCTCAGGTTCCTTTGCCGAACCCTCGTCCGGCTGATCGGCCTCAGACCCGTCAGCAATTTCATCGTCAGAACTTGGTCGGTCGACAGCCGTGAACTCAAGACCCTCTTCGCCCAGGCTCACCTTCACGTGATCACCCTCTTTGAACTCGCCGCCCAGGATTCTCTTGGACATCGGGTTCTCGACGAAACGCTGAATTGCTCTACGCAGAGGCCGTGCTCCGTACTCGGGGTCTGCCCCTTCTCTTGCCAACCAGCCCAGCGCGCTATCGGCAAGTTCCATCGTCACGCCCATCTCACCGAGCCGATCGTTCACGTCCCTGGCGATCAACCGCACGACATCGCCCAGTTGCTCCTCTGTCAACGGGTCGAAGACGATGATGTCGTCGATCCTGTTGAGGAACTCCGGCCGGAACGCACGCTTCAAAGCTTCTTCGATGTCGGATCGCAATCGTTCCTGTTCGGGAACCGTTTCCGGTCGCGTTGCGAAGCCGATTGCGTCCCGCGCCACGACCCCGGTTCCGAGGTTGCTGGTCATGATGATCACAGTGTTCCGGAAATCGACCGTCCGG
>CAUZKS010000109.1:0-6940 GCA_963580625.1 Dehalococcoidia bacterium
CCCGCTCTCTCCCTGTTCCAACGCGAGCAGACTACCGCGGGCCACGTCGTCCACGTACACAAGCGGCATTGGCCGGTTGGCGAATGCGATTACCGGAATACGGCCACGAACGAACGCGTTGATGAGCTTAACGAAGTGACGGTCGCCCGGTCCAAAGACAATCGCAGGATTGACCGTAACGGCATGGAGTTCACCAGCTGCGGCGACGACCAGTTCGCCTGACTCGAACTTTGAGCGGCCGTATCCCGGCTTCCACGGACCGTGCGGTTGGGTGAATTCATCGGCACGAAGCCCCGGTTCTGCACCCACTGCAGCGATGCTGCTTAAGTGGAGAAATCGGCGGACTCCCGACGTAAGTGCCGCGTCCAGGACATTCCGAGTGCCTTCCACGTTAATGCGATCGAAGTCGTCCAGATCCCAGTGGAACGGATCAACCAACGCCGCACAGTGGTACACATCGGTGCAGCCGCCTACGGCCGCGGTCATCGACGCTATATCGGTCACATCACCAAAGACTATCTCAGCGCCCAGCGCTTCCAGTTCCAATGCAGCAATCGATCGTCGACGCACGAGCACACGCACCCGGTCCCCTCGTTTAATGAGAAGGCGTGAAATCGCACCCCCAACCATCCCCGTGGCTCCGGTCACGAGAGCCAGACGGTTGGCAAATGGCGGGCCCGACTCTCCGGGAGATGACGTCATTTCGTCTCCATTAAGGTTGATTGGGTTAGCGGACTTATAATAGCCGCCGCTCCGGTTAGGTACGTCACCATGCACTCACCCTCGCAAAGGATCACCGATGGCAGTTTCTGAAGCGGTACGCGGTCAGTTGGAAGGAGCATCGTGGATCCGCCGGATGTTTGAAGAAGGAATCCGGCTGACGGCGGAGCATGGCGCCGAGAACGTGTTCGATCTCAGCCTCGGCAATCCCTTGCTCGAACCGCCCCAAGAGTTCAGGGACCGGCTGCTCGAACTAGCCCGGGACGATGCTCCAAACACGCACCGTTACATGCCGAACCCCGGCTTCCCGGAGGTACGCGCCGCCGTTGCGAAAAGCCTGGCCCGGGAGTCCGGCGCTGCTCTGGACGGCGGCGACATCATAATGACCAACGGCGCAAGCAGCTCGCTAAATACCATCCTGCGCTCGCTGTTGGATCCTGGCGACGAGGTGGCGATCCTGACGCCTTTCTTTGTGGAGTACGTCTATTACATAAGCCACAACAACGGTGTTCACAAACTTGTGGGGTTCAAAGATGGCTTCATGCCGGATATGGACGATCTTGAGGCGAAGATTTCACCACGTACCAAGGCCGTCATGATGAACTCCCCGAACAACCCAACCGGCGTGATCTACCCGGAATCTGTAGTTGCCGAAATCGGCAAACGGATCGGCGAAGCAGAGCGGAGGTTTGGTACCGAGATTGCACTGATCACGGACGAGCCTTACCGCAAGTTGATCTACACAGACGAATCTTACCCGTTCGTGTTCAAGCATCATCCGCGGACAATCGTCGCATCCTCACACTCAAAGGATCTGGGCCTGGCCGGAGAACGCATCGGCTACATCGCCATCAACCCAGACTACCCGGACAAGGGCGAGATGATGGAGGCCATGGTGTTCTCACTGCGGACGCTCGGGTTCGTGAACGCCCCGGCACTGATGCAGCGCCTGGTCGCCGGGCTCCAGGACGTCACGGTGGACGTGTCCGAGTACCGTAAGAAACGTGATTTCATCTACGACGCGCTGACCGAGATCGGTTACGACGTCGTGAAGCCGGGTGGCGCGTTCTACCTGTTCCCGAAGTCGCCGCTTGAGGACGACGTGGAGTTTGTACGGACGCTCCAGGAGAAGATGGTCCTGGTGGTGCCGGGGAGCGGATTCGGCGGGCCGGGCTACTTCCGTCTGTCGTTCTCCGTGCCGGACCGAGTCCTGGAGGGTTCTCTGAACGGCTTCAGAGAAGCGCTTACGGAGGTGCGGGCGCAGTGACGGGGGTGTCTGTGACTACATAGGGGCGCATGGCAATACGCCCGCAGGTTGATCCCAATCGACCCGGTCACCCTTGAACAACAAAACAACCCAAATCCTTGCGGAGCGCCCACCATAAGGCTCTCGAAAGGCGGGGTTGTATCACAAACTACGTGCACCCTCATCCTAGCCCTCTTCCGGCGAGGACAGGGGCGATCCAGACGCCCGACTCGTCGCACCACCTCAAGGGTGGTGTTGGCTCCGCCGTATCGTGAGGCGCGCGCCTACTCCGGGTACTTTCGCTGCAACTTTTTGTGATCAAGCCGTCCTTCCGTGTCGTTGGTGATCGCGACGTTGCATTCCACCTCCTCCACGGTCCGCATGCCTACGAGAGCCACGTTAACAAGCGGGTTGGACAGTACGAACTGTAAGAGAGATGGCGTGAAGTCGAAATCGTCGTCCGGCCTCACGGTGTTAACCCATTTTTGGAAGATGCCTGAGGTCAAGGTACGCATCGTCACAACACCCACCCCCATCTCTCGGGCCTCGAACAGGCTGCCAAAGGGGCGCGTCCATTCGGCCGGGTGCTGGTGGAGCAGGTTGTAGTTGATCTGCATCACGTCGAAGCGACCCAAACCGATGAATCGGAAGACGGCGGCGTTGTTGTCCTCGCTTGTGAACCCGACGAAGCGTGTCAAACCCTCGTTTTTGAGCTGTTCTAGTTGTTCCAACATCCCGTCGACCCCGAGGATCTCGTCAGCTTGATCCGATGTGTACGAGTTGCCGTGGATCTGTACGAGGTCGACATGGTCGGTCCGGAGCAGTTTGAGGCTTTGCTCCACGGACGCTCTGGCATCCTCAACATCCCGCGAGACTTTGGTCGCAATAAAAACATCCTCACGGGCACCCTCCAACGCTTCGCCGTAGATCGACTCCCCTGCCCCACCGCCATAACCTGGCGCGGTGTCGAAGTAAGTGACGCCCAGTTCAACAGATCGCTTGATCGCCGACACGACGCCTTCGCGGTCGGTATCACGTGATGGGTCGTAATCGTCCAGATACTGGGCCAGTCCCGCAGGCGCGCCGCCAAAGCCCAGTCGACTGACCTGCACGCCTGTACGGCCGAGTTGCGTCGTCTCCAATGAGGCCTGCTTTCGTTTTGATTGGCGATCGAGTCGATTTTCGGTCCATCGATCGCAGAGATCGGGTCATCATCGCGTCAGCGGTTCTTTCAGACCTGACCCGGTGATCGGGATCAACACCTGCGCGTCCTCTGATATCGAGCCGTTTCCGACCATCCCCTCCAGTCCGGCAAATGCCGCTGCGGAGGTTGCCTCGCAAAAAATGCCAGCTTCAGCAGACAGTCGACGCTGCCAGCGCAGCATCGCGTCGTCATCAACAGCGATGGCAGATCCGTTGGATAGCCTGATCACGTCCACGCACTGCTGCAGGCGAGGCGGTCGTGATACGGAGATTCCGCTTGCGATGGTCTTCAGTTCGGCATTGAACGTCCAATCCTGGTCGTTCAATGCGGCCACCAGTGGGCGCACCACTGAAGCCTGCACGGCATGGAGGACCGGGGCGGAACTGATCCGTTCAGACGCTCTCAACTCCTCGAATCCTTTGAACATGCCAATCAATAGAGAGCCGTTGCCAACCGGGACGACGATGTCAGTGATCGAGGCGGCGTCGGAACCCACTATCTCGTAGGAGAACGACTTCATTCCTTCAAGGAAATAAGGGCTCAGGTTGTGCGACAGGTATGGCAGCGAGTGTTCCGCCACGTACGACACGGCGGCGTCTGTGGCCGCCTGTCGTGGGCCGGACGTCGGGTGCAGGATCGCGCCAAAGATGCCGATCTGATCGACCTTCCCCTGAGCCGCGCTATCCGGGAAAAAGACGTGCGCTGTAATCCCCGCAGCGGCGGCGTATGCCGATAGAGATGCGCCGGCGTTGCCGGACGAGTCTTCCACGAATTCTGTAACCCCGGCCTCCAGAGCGGCAGAAACCAGCACGGCAGACCCGCGGTCTTTGAACGATCCGGTCGGTGCCATCATCTCCAGTTTGGCCCACAGTCGCCGGATGCCAAGCGACCGAGCTATCGACGGCAAAGCCACCAGAGGCGTGTTGCCCTCTCCCAGCGACATCCGTTCTGAGATCCGGGCAAGTGGGAGGCGAGGCGAGTATTCGTCGGCCGGTTCGTCGTAGGACACGTCCATCGCCGAGCTACACGACACACAGGCGAGGTCGGTTATCCGGGCAGGTTGTGTTGCGCCACACGAGACGCATCGAAAATCAAACAATATTGGCATCAAACGAGTGGATTGAAACGGGCGTCGGAGTTGGCCGGGCCGCCGCTCAGACCTGCCGGGACCCCATCGGCTCTCCAGCAAGCAGCGCCGGTCATCAGGCCACGTTCATGGTCAATCAAAATCCCGTTCATGCCTCCGGCGACGTTGGCGACACGCACCACGGGATGGCCAAGTCCGTACATACCGGAGCTCGGCCCCTCACCGAACCCTTGTTCAAGCTCGACCTCCTGTCCCTGCGTCCACAAACGCGGCGCTTCTACCGCTTCCTGAAGGGTCATACCGTGGTCGATCACGTTCATGATCGCCTGCATGACCGATCCGAAGATGCGAACTCCACCCGGAGTACCAATGCCAAGGAAGGGTTTGCCGTCCCGGCTAACGATGGCAGGCGACATGCTGCTTACAACCCGTTTGTTAGGTAGCACCGAATTCGGGTTTCCGGGGTGAGGGTCGAACATGGCCTGCGTGTTGTTGAGCAGGATGCCGGTGCCAGGGACAGTTACCTTGGAACCAAATACTTCGTTAATGGTCTGCGTCATGGAGACCATGTTGCCCTCGTAGTCCGCGGTGGTCAGGTGCGTAGTGTTTTCGGACTCGGAGGCCCGCGTACCGGCACGCTGTTCGCTGGCACGCGACGCGTCTATCTCTGCAGCCCGCTGATTTGCGTAGTCCTTGGAGGTCATCCAGTCGAGCGGTATCTCCATGGTAGCCGGGTCGCCGAGATACTCAAATCTGTCCGCAAAGGCAATCTTCAGTGACTCGGCGATAAGGTGTAGACCCTGCCGGGTTCCGAAACCCTGGCCCGCGACATCGAAGTTCTCAAGAATGTTTAGCATCTCGATGATGAGCGTGACGCCGGTGTTGCCGGGCGGCGGGCCAGATATTTCAAAGCCCCGGTAGGTTCCGCGAACGGGATCCTTCCTGAGAGTGTTGTAGTCCCGGAGATCATCGATAGTTAGCAACCCACCGTTGCGCTTCATATCTTCAGAGATGGCATGTCCCAGGGGGCCGTCATACAGCGCAGCGGCTCCGCCGTTAGCGATGGCCTTCAAAGACTCCGCGTAGTCACGCCGGACGATGCTCTGCCCAGGCGCGGGTGGCGAACCTCCCGGCAGGAATATCTCGGCCGTCGCTGGGAATTTTCCGAGGTCTTCCTGGTTCTCCGTGATGAGCCGTACCAGGTACTCGGACGCCGGGAATCCGCTTGCGGCGTACCTGATCGCCGGGGCGATTACAGCCTCCCAACTGAGCTTCCCGTACCCGGAGTGCAGTTCGTCCCATGCCTTTAAATTGCCAGGGACACCGACAGCGAGGTAGCCAACCTGGCTCTCCCGGTCCTCGGTGAGTAGGTAGTCGGGCCAGCTGTCGGAGACCGCCCGGTACATGTCCGGAGTTGCAGCCGAAGGGGCGAGCGTGTAGTTGTCGATGCAGACCGATTCGCCGTCGGCGGTGCGCAGGTTGATGTACCCGCCTCCGAATGGTCCGACCATCATGGGCTCGACGACACTGAGGGCGAACACGGCGCCTATTGCGGCGTCGATGGCGTTGCCGCCCATGGACAGCATCTCAAGCCCGGCCGCTGAGCCCATCGGATGATTGGTTACGACCATCCCGCGTGATGCGACGGCAGACTGCTTGAAGGTCTGGAAAGACGTGCCGGCGCTGGTGCGCCAATCGGTGATGGTGGTCAACTTGACGATTTCCTGCGATTTGGTGAGGCGTAATCGATGAGCGGGATCGGCAGATTATATGGCCCGCGAGCGCAGTATTCGGCCTTTCCCAAGACATGATTGAGGCCGACAGCCCGTTCACTGGTCCATCCACCGTGGCCCTTGCTTGTGCGTCCCGTCCACGACAATTCATCCGGACCGCAACGTAAGAATCTCACAGGTGGCAGAGTGCAGGATGTTCCATCGTGCTCGCTGCTATACAGCGGAAAGATTCTTCGTCGCAGGTTCCTCAAAATGACCTGTCCCCGATGATTTGAAGGCATAACCCCTGAGCCCGGGTTGCCTCATCTACAGAGCGGGCGTACCTTACGGACGCTTCTCTATTCATGAACCCACCCCGCGTCTGGAGCCGTTCCATTGGATCAACCCAACCGAGTCGTCGCGGCAATGCGCGAAGGCCGAAAAGCGTACGGATTCCAGTTAACCTTCCCGGCCCCTCAGATAATCGAGATCATGGCGCCGTTGGATTTCGACTACGTATGGTTGGACTGTGAGCACGGACCTTTCTCACTCCAGGATGTCGAAGCCGCCTGCCGCACCGCTGAAGCCGTTGGAATCACACCCATCGGTCGCGTCCCAAGCATCCAGTCACACGTCGTGCTTCAGTACTTGGACCGCGGCTTGAAAGGGATCATGGGACCGCACATTGCTTCACGAGCCGATGCCGAGCAGCTCGTGCGTGCATGCAGGTTCGGGCCCGAGGGTGATCGGTCTTACGGCGCAAACCGCGGAACCGGGTACGACCGTTTCGACCCAGGGCCCGACGGATGGCCCGACCGACGGGATTTCTACAAGAACGCCAACGACAACATGCTTGTCGGCGCTCTTCTTGAGGACAAGCAAGTGATCGAAGAGCTGGACGAAATCTTGGAGGTGGATGGGGTCGACTACTTTGGCGTCGGCCAGAACGACTTCGGGCAGTCGATTGGTTT
>CAUZKS010000110.1:0-6875 GCA_963580625.1 Dehalococcoidia bacterium
AACCCGCACACGCTTTCGGAGTTCGTTTCGCACCCGTACGGAATGATCGGGAGCGATGCGCTCTTGTTTGGCGAACACCCGAGTCCGAGATCGTACGGCTGTTTCCCGCTGGTGCTCGCAGAGTTTGTACGTGCCGAGAAGAATCTGAGGCTTCCTGAAGCCATACGCAAAATGACCTCGTTCCCGGCGCAGCGAATGGGCATCCCGGATCGAGGGATTCTCCGGGACGGGTTCCGGGCGGACATCGTCATTTTTGACGCACAGAACGTGAAGACTCACGCGACGAAGGCGAACCCGAAGGTGTATCCGGAAGGCATCCCGTACGTGATCGTCAACGGGAAGATCGTGATCGATGAAGGCGAGAACACCGGTAATCTGGCCGGTCGGCCACTCAAGCGCGGTAGGGCGAGGACTTAATTAATGCCATTGGATTTGATCTACGAGGCGCGCAGCACCTCGCTTCATCACGGCGCGCTTCCGGAGTTCTTAGAGCAGATCGCCTCCGGGGAGTATCCAGGGCTTCATCAACCCGGCGGCGAAGTACTACGCGTCATGGGCACGATCATCGGCGCGCCTGAGACCGATGTGCTGCGGGTGACGGCTTTCAAAGACATCTCGGCCTGGGAGGCGTCTGTTGCCGATTACACTCGCTCATCTCTTGTAGAGAGTGAGTCTGTGCGGCTAATGAGGCCCATCACGGAGCGCCCTCTAGCGCAGATTCCGGATGATCACCGGCGAAATTTCTACGGGTATCGGCGCTTTCATGTCGATCCCAGCGACCTTGTTGAGGTGGTGGACACGTCTGAGAACGGGGTGTGGCCGCGTATCGAACAGCAGGACGCTCGGATTCTTGGCTTGTGGCAGACGGTGGGATCCGCTTATCCGCTTGAAGTCACATTGCTCACCGGCTACCACTCGCCGACCCACTGGGAATCTACCCGGGTATGGACGGGCAGGCCGGATAACATTTCCGACGCCGAGTGGGAGAGCAGTAGAAAGCGGCGAGACCGTCGTGCCGCATTGACCAGATCCCAGTGGGTCCACCTGATGCGGAACTTTACTTTTGGGCCACGGCACGATTAAAACTTATCTAAACACAACATAAAACTAAAGAACAATTCACCAGGAGCTTCACATAGTGGCAGAGCAAAGAGTCGATACGGTTGTTTCAGGTGGAACGGTTGTGACCGCGACGTCCGAGGTGGAGGCTTCGATCGCCATAAAGGACGGACGGGTGGTGGCTATCGGGTCGCCGGACTCGATGCCCGAGGCTGATCGCGATATAGACGCGTCCGGACGTTACGTCCTGCCGGGGCCTATCGATGGGCACGCCCATTTCCGTGGCTGGGAGGATTTTGAGCTTGCCGGGAAAATGGCGGCGAAGTCCGGGTTGACGACAATTATTCCCTTCGGCGAGCCAAACCACGGGGACCACGAGGGATTGCCAGCTGCAGCTACCCGAATTTCTGGCGAAATCAACGCCGGATCCGTGATCGACATGGGTCTCCACCTGATGTTAGGCGCAGACCCGTATGTCTTTGACGGCATTCCGGCCGCGATGGACATGGGTATCCGTTCGTTCAAGGCCTTTATGACCTACAAGAGTCGGCGGCCGAGGACGATGGTGGACGACGAGTTCATCATCCGGGCAATGGAGCTGATCGGCAGCAACGACGGCGTAACGCAGCTTCACTGCGAAAACGGCGATGTGATCGACCATCTCGAAAAGCGGTTCCGTGACGAGGGCAAGGTCAAGCCGACCGATTTCCCGGACGTTGCGCCGCCATGGGTTGAGGAAGAGGCGATCAACCGGGCGATCATGCTGGCGAAGATGACCGGCAGTCCGCTCTACATTGTGCACCTGAGCACACGACTCGGACTGGAACGGGTCAAACGGGCGCAGGCGGAGGGTTTGCCGATCTGGACCGAGACCTGCCCGCAATATCTGCTTCTGGCTGCCGAAGACCACGAGAAGTGGGGGCCGTTGCTCAAGATCGGCCCGCCGCTGCGCTACCGGGACGGCGGAGACCATGATGCGCTGTGGGAGGGGCTCGAGGCCGGGTACATCTCGTGCATCGCGAGCGACCACTCTCCGCATCCATATGAGGACAAGATGAAGGGCGCGGACAACGTGTTCTTCATGCCGGGTACGGAACTTCCCGTGCCGTTCGGCGCTCCAAGTATCGAGACGATCGCCCCGATGGTGTACTCGAAGGGTGTCGAAGAGCGAGGGCTTGGCCCGCGCTGGTTCGCCCGTGTGATGGCCGAGAACCCGGCCCGTATATTTGGCCTTTACCCGCAGAAGGGAACGATCCAGGTGGGTTCAGACGCCGATCTGGCGATCGTGGACCCGGACAAGATGCACACCATCCGGGAGGCGGACATGCTCGGCAAGGCCGGGTACACGCCTTACGAGGGGATGGAGCTCAAGGGCGCGATCACGATGACGCTGCTCCGAGGCGAGGTGCTGATGGAAGACGGCGAGGTGAAGCTCGGCCCTGAGTACGGCCAGTTTGTACGGAGTGGTGCGCCGGTTGCGCCACTTGGCGGGCGCGTTCGGTAGGAGAGGCGCGGGGATCCAGTACGCGGGTTGCAGTTATTAAACCTCGTCCTCCACGATGTCCGTTGACACTTCAGAGGCTTCGTCCGAAACGGCAGGTGTGGACGCCACCGGAGGCGCTACATAAGCAGGCCTCGGGTCCGGGACAACGCCCCATGTTACGCGGTCGACCTGGTGGGCGCGTACCCAGTCCCAATCGATCTCTACGCCGATCCCCGGACCTTCCGGCGCGTACACATTGCCGTTTGAATCGATGGCGTCCAGGTCATCGCTGTAGTTCAGATACACCGGCGATTTTGTGGTGCGCACCATCGGATGAATCAGGCCTAGCTCGTACCAGTTGGTGTTCCTGATCGCTGACATGATGTGACGATGGACCGGCCCCGGCCCGTGCAGTTCCACGTCCAGACCGAAGCCTTCTGTGGCCGCGGCGATCTTCATCGTACCGGTGACCCCGCCGTCCTCATGCGCTCCTGCCCGTACAAAATCGGTGGCATCGGCGACTATGAAATCGACATGCTGTTCAAGTAATCGAATGTGTTCCGTCTGGAGGATCGGTGTCTTGATCATCCCGCGCAGTTTGCGGTGAGCGAACTGCGAGACACCGCCGTCCTTGTACGGGTCTTCGAACCAGAAGAAATCGGCCTCGTCACATGCGCGGCCAACGGCCAGGGTCTCTGCAAAGTTTTCGTATTCGCAGGCGGGGTCGATCATGAGCGCGATCTCAGGTCCCACAGCTTCCCGGACACCGAGAACGTTCGCTATCTCCCGTGAGATCGGGCCATTGCCCCAGCCGTGAATCTTGAATGCGTTGTAGCCCATTTCTTTGCACTGCTGGGCGAAATCGGCGAACTGTTGCGGGGTGCCAAGACCACCGTTTTCGTCGCCGTGCAACGTGCTGGCGTATGCGGGGAGTGGCTTCCGGGTGCCGCCGAGCATACGGTAGAGAGGTGCGTTGAACAGCTTGCCAGCGATGTCCCAGAGGGCGATGTCGACCGGTCCTGTACCGGTCATATCGAAGTGCCTGAGGCCGCGCTTGGAGTCCTGGTAGATCTGTTCCCGCTCAAGTGGATTCTTGCCGATAAGGTAGCCGGTAAGCATTTTGATCTGCTCGGCGGTCGGCCCCCTGAGGCCGACGTGATCACCCGTGATGCCTTCCGACGTGTGGATGCGGAGGATGCCCTCTCGGGTCGTTTTCCGTGCGCCCGCCTCATACACCATGTTGAAGGTGTTGTAGTCAGTGCCGACGTTCTCAAGTGTGTGTTCAAACCAAAGCATCTCGATGCCGGTGATGGTCAGGTTGTCTAGTGACATCTGGTCTTTAATTCCTTTGGCGATTCTATAAACGTGTAAGGCGGGCAGTGACAGGCTTCCCGATCAGGATTTCTCCCTCACATCTTGAAATAGTTTGACCCTCTCCCGTTGGGAGTGAAAATCTTTGTTTGCCTCGATCAGGAAATAGTTACTTAAATACTCCGAAATAGGACTCGAAGAACCGGGGTGCATTCACTTTCACACCAACGCTATGCGGTCCGTCTTCTCCTGGGGTCCAGTCCGTAATGCCATCATCGCGATCGTCCGCCCGCGTAACAATAGACGTCCCTGTCTGGAACTCGACGACGCTATCGTCGAACAGCGTCACCGCCGCCAGCGGATCGTGGAAGTTCAGGATTGCGCGCTCGTTAAACCAAACCTCTGACATTTCGTATACCGGCTTCAGCAGCGGGTGTTGGAAGTACTGCTTCACCTCGTCGGAGTTCATCGTGACCTTAGTTGTCACGTCCAACCCAAGAGATTTGTGATTCGAGATATCGCGGGAACTCGGGCCCGAGTACACGATGTCGGCGGCTGCCGGGTCACAGTGGGCATTCCACTCCGCCGATGGAGTTCCGTTGTACGGGTCGATGAAGCGGCCCAGCATCAGTTGTAGAGATTTCAAGAGGCCCGGGATGTCCGGGTGCCTGGTGAACAGGTTGGCGACGTTCGTCATCGGGCCAACGGCAAGCAGGACGACCTCGTTTGAGTGGGATCGTATCGTTTCGGCCAGGAACTCCACAGCATCGTCATTGCCAAACTCGGTCTCGTGAGGCCAGTTCGGTAGGACTGACGCCTGCGGGACCCGCGATTGGCGTGTTGGGCCGTCGAGTCGGTCTTCGGCTCCCGGCACGATGCGGATGTCCTGTCCCGCCGTTTTGCATATGGCGCTGGCTAGCTTTGCCCGCTCCACTGGATGCCCAGATACGGTCGTGATTCCAAGAAGCTCTGCGCGGGGTTGTGCGAGCAGGTATGCGAGTGCGACGGCGTCATCGATGTCCGATCCGATATCGGTATCGAACAGAATTTTGACAGTGCCGTCGCTCACTCAAATCTCCTTTTGTTCAAGGCCTGCACGTGTTTCGCCGAATCGTAGCACCGCGATCGGTGCAATATGGTTGCCCGACGATGGGGCCCGTGAAAGAATGCGGCCGCATCAGCGGGCTCCAATATCACGGCAAACTACTGCGAACGGACATGATGCGCGCACTCGTCTATCACGGCAGAAACGATATCCGGTTGGACCAGGTTCCTGAGCCCGAAATCGGTCCAGGTGAGGCGAAAATTCGGATTACGAACACTTCGATCTGTGCCACCGATATCGAAGAGTGGAAGTACGGTCCAACGTACATCACGTCCGTTCCGACCGTGATGGGGCACGAGGTATCCGGGCGCGTGGAGGAGATAGGGGACGGGTCTTCTGGTATATCTGTCGGCGACCGAGTGATGGTGGACAACGTTCTCGTTTGCGGCACCTGTTACTGGTGCCTCTCTGGCTCCCAGGCAACGTGTGCACATATGGAGGTCGCCGGACTGGGGCGCGACGGCGGACTTGCGGAGTTCATGACCTGGCCCGCAGATCACCTGATCAAACTGCCGGACGGCGTGAAGGACGACGAAGCGCCTCTCCTTGAGCCGGCGACTGTGGCCGTGCATGCGGTCCGACGGTCGGGCGTGTGCGTTGGTGACTCGGTTGTGGTGCTGGGAGTTGGCACGGTGGGCGCGCTGACGCTTCAGGCGTTTAAGGCGGCGGGCGCTGTCGTGTACGCCGTGGACGTTCGCGAGAGCAGTCTTCAGATGGCGGCCCGACTTGGTGCGGATGAGGTGGTGGATGCGAGCCGGGGAGATGCCGGAGATCGGTTGCGTGATCTGACAGGCGGCATCGGACCTGATTTCGTGGTGGAGACCGCCGGAGCCGTCCGTACTCCGCTGGACGCGTTCGACTGGGTGCGGCGGTCTGGGACGGTTGTGCTGGTCGGGATCTACGCCGCCAAACCTGAGGTTGATTTCAACGTGATCGTCGGCAAGGAGCTTCGGGTGATCGGTAGCGTGGCCGCCGGTACCGGCGATATGCGCGCCGCCGTGAAGTTGGTCGCCGACGGCAAGATACGGCTGGGAGAGCTTGTCTCGGACCGCATCTCGCTTGATCGCGTGATTCCCGACGGTTTCGAGCGCATGGCGTCCGAATCTAAAGATGTGTTCCGGATACTTGTGTCGCCGGAAGCCTGATTAATACCTGAATCAAACACCTCTCAACATCTCCAGAAAGGCGTGACCCATGCATTACGAGGGTGAACGGACCTATGGCTGCCGGATTTCGAGCGCCTGGACATATCGCGGCCTGAGGACGGTGGTTCTGGAGAACGAGCTGCTCCGGGTCGTAGTCCTCGCGGACAAGGGCGCTGATGTCTATAGCATCGTCCACAAGCCCTCGGACACCGACTTCATGTGGCGGACGCCATGGGGGGTCAGGGATCCGCAGAAGTTCATCCCGACCACCGGTGGCGCCGAGAACAACTGGCTGGATGTGTACGAGGGCGGCTGGCAGACGGTCGTGCCGCATGGTGGGTATCCCTCGACTGTGGCGGGCGCCGAATTAGGACTGCACGCCGAGATGAGCACGATCCCGTGGGATGTCGTTATCGATGAGGACACCCCTGAACGCGTGGCCGTGACCTTCAGCGTCCGTGGATATCGAACTCCTTTCTCTGTGACCAAGACCTTGACCCTGGAATCTAGGAGCGGCGTCCTGACCCTGGACGAGACTGTGACGAACGACGGAGAGGTGGAGGCTGACGCCGTCTGGCTGGAGCATTTGGCAATTGGCGCGCCTTTCCTGTCGGGCCGCTGTCGGCTAGACGTTCCCGCGTGCACGGTGTTGACCGATCACGAGTCGACGGACGAGTCGTCAAAACTGGTGACCGATCACAGAGGTCCATGGCCGAACGTTCCAGCCAAGGACGGGACGTTGATCGATTTCACTCGCATGCCGCCTATGGAG
>CAUZKS010000111.1:0-6727 GCA_963580625.1 Dehalococcoidia bacterium
GAACTGGGCGGCAGACAGATGATCAACCACCGCGGACCGGAGTTCGCAGACATCATCAACCGGATGACGACGAACTTCAAAACGGTGCTCGGCACTCAGGGGCGGGCATACTTCCTGACCGCATCCGGTACGGGCTCAATGGAGGCGGCGATCGTAAACACGCTGTCCCCGGGCGACCGGATACTCTCAATCAGCATCGGATCCTTCGGGAACCGTTTCGGCGACATCGCAGAAGCGTACGGCGTTGAGGTCACACGGATCGAGTTCGAGTGGGGCAAGGCAGCCGACCCGGACCGCGTCCGTGAAGAGATTCGCTCGATGCAGGACTGTGCAGCTGTCGTGGTCACGCACAACGAGAGTTCTACCGGCGTGATGAACCCGATCGACGCCCTATCTAGGGTCATCCACGATGAGTCCGACGCCCTTGTGCTTGTTGACGCAGTCAGCAGCGCCGCAGGCGTTCCACTGCCGATGGACGACTGGGGTCTCGACGTGGTCGGCACTGCTTCACAGAAGTCCTGGGTCGCTCCGCCTGGCATCGCAATGGTCGCCATGAGCGATCGTGCATGGAAGGCGCACGAGACTTCCAAAATCCCGAAGTACTACTTCGACATTGACCAGTACGAGAAGTTCCTGCAGATGGGCCAGCCGCCTTTCACTCCCGCGCTTTCAATAATCTACGCTCTGGACTACTCACTGCAGGCGATCATCGACGAGGGCATCGAAGAGGTCCTTATCCGACACGCGGCTCGAGCGCAGCAGACGCGCGAAGGCGCAAAGCGAATCGGCCTGGAGCTGTTCCCGGATCAATCGGTCGCGTCCGATACGGTGACGGCCATTCGTGTGCCAGACGACATCGACGGCAAGGCACTGGTGTCCCACGCACGAGACGTTTACAACGTTGAGCTGGGTGGCGGTCAGGAAAAGCTGGCCGGGAAGATTATCCGGATCGGCCACATGGGATGGGTGCTGCCCGAGCACATCGACGAGAGCATTGATGCCGTGGAGAAAACGCTGGCGGACCTGCGAGAGTAACCTCCAGTGGGCGAGTTGTTTGGGTGGTGGTTTTCGTATCTCTGATTTGATCACTGTCCAGGGTCCGATAACTCAATAGTTTCGGCAACGGCGAAAGGTGGCTCCAGTTGCGGTGGGTCAAACAGACCGGATATCGAAACAGCCTGATCGCGCGATCCAGACTGTTTGCGGTGGGAATTTTCGCCGCGCTGGTGATGGCGTGCGGAAGCAGCAATAGCCCCGGGGATTCCAGCAGCCCTGCTGACACGACGTCCAACGCCGGATCCACAGCGCAACCCACCGCCACTTCCCCATCTGCCGTCAAATCGGCCTCACCAAACCCCAGTTCCACGACCGAGATCGTATTCGCACCTGATTTCGAGTTGCCTCAGGCTGGTGGCGGGACGGTCAGGCTCTCGGACGTTTATTCCCGTGCCAACACCGTACTCGTGTTCTACCGGGGCTACTTCTGAGGTATCTGCCGTAACCAGCTCGTAGAGCTGCAAGAGATCTACCCGGAACTCACACAACTTGGCGGAGAGGTGGTGGCGCTGAGCGTGGATGACGCCGAAAACGCCACCGAGATGAAGGACGCATACGGACTTGAGTTCCCCGTGCTGTACGACACCGACAGGTCCGTCGCAACAGAGTACGGCGTGTATGACCTACTTGGAGATGGAGTTTCAGCGCCAGCCACATTCATCATCAGAACAGACGGCACGATAGAGTCCGCGCTGATCGGCACCACGATATCCGAACGCCCAACCCCTGATTCGATACTCGACGTGCTCGCCTCGCTCGCGGCGATGGATCGGGCAGTGATGACGGATCCCGCCGATGATGCTGAGGTTGTTCTGCCGATGGCTGAGGCGCCTGAAGTTGGCCAGCCGGTACCAGATTTTGACCTGCCGACGGCGAGCGGTGAATCCGCCTCTCTCAGCGAAAATCTGGGCGAGGGTAACGTCGTGCTGGTGTTCTTCCGCTCCTGGTGGTGAGGATCCTGCCGTCAGCAACTCGGGCAGTTGCAGAAACATTACGATGAGATCACAGCGCTTGACGCCAGAGTTGTCGCCGTGACCACGCAGGATCTGAGCGCCGCATCCGGTTCGATCGAATCGGTGGGCATATCCTTCCCTCTCGCCTACGACGTGACGGCCACCGTCCCGCGCCAATGGGAACGGTTCGACAACTTTGATACGGAGCTGGTGGACGCAGCAATCTACGTGATCGATAGGGAAGGGATACTGGTGTGGCAGTCGATCGGAGACAACTATCAGCACTACGTAAAAGCGGACGTGATCATCGAGCAGCTTGAGTCTATAAACGGCTGAGTGCAGCTCTCCCTCCAATGGGGAGCGTCAATCAACCACCGAATCTAGCTTGGTGAAATAGCGATACAAGTTCACCCTCCCGCCAAGGCTTTGAAAGAAAATAGGCGGCGGAGCGTTCCAGCCGTTCACGCACCAATCAAACAGTTAATAAGCCCTGCGGTATAGGAGCCGGAGTAGGGATTATCGTCGGCAGGTTTCGTCCGTCTCCGGGGTTTACCCTGCTGCCTGAGACTCTTGAAGAATCCACATGGGTGGATTACCGCACAGCCCCGACGTATTTCAACAAATTGCGATCTATCATCCGGATTCTGACTACAGTTCGCCCTCAAGGCTCTGGATCGCAGCTCCCGTGTGCAACTTCGGGTGGAAGTAGGTCGACTTGGAAGGCAGCCGCTGGCCACGCTTCACGATCGTCTCAAATGGCCCCATCGGCACCGCACGCATCACGAATCCGACCTGTGCGGCGCCGCCCGCCACAGATTGCAACACGGCGGCGGCGTTGTGCTCAAAAGCTATAACGGCCTGCTCTCGATCCAGGGCGAAAGTTGAACGTATGACCTCGCCATGCAGCCGGACGTAATCGGAAGCCTGAAGCTCGTCCACGGCGTCCGCCGGTGAGCGCATCACGCCTATCTGGAGGCGATCCGGCTCGATTCCGGCGAACCCCATCGCCACTTGATCCTGCCGCATATCGTTCAAATCCTTCTCGAGGTCGGCCGCCGATGAGGGATCTATCGGGCCCCTGTCTTCGAGATCGAACGCCCCGCTGACGTACTCCCTGAACCGGGTTAACTCATCGTCCGTGGCGTGCTCTAGCATGCGGTGGTAGCCAAGGAGGAGCAATCCCGGATCCTCGACGGAGATGAGCGTCATCAGGCGAAAATTGACGGCTTCATCCGGGCCGACGGTGCGCTCCGCACGAACCTCTTCAAGGTAGGTCAGGGCGGTCTCGTAGCGGTGGTGGCCGTCCGCCAAGTAAAGCTGCGTGTCCGCCAGCGCTGACGTCACGCTCTCGATATCGGACGGGTCGGAAATCCGCCAGAGCCGCATCGAAGGAAGTCCCTCCGGCGAGGCGTCAGCGACCGACTCACCGGACATCGCACGTTTCATCACCCTGGCCACAGCGGAATCAGGGTCCCGATACAGCACCATAAGCGGGCTGTAGTTAGCCTTCGCTGACCGCATCAACTCAAGCCGGTCAACCTTAGGTCCTGAACGCGTGAACTCATGCGGGAGTACAACGCCGCTATCAAAGTCCACCAGCCGTACGGCGGATATCAGACCCCTTCGGACGTAATCATTGCCAGCAAACGAAAACGTCTCCTCGATGACGTACATCGATGGCGAATCGTCTTCTTGCAGCACGCCAGAGGCAAGCCACTCGGCATGGAGGGCGGCCGCCCGGGCATACCGGTCGTTGCCCGGTGTGTCCCCCGGTTCATCCCTGCCCCATTCAAGGCGGATGACGTTGAAGGGGGAACCAGCGTATAGCCTCTCCCGTTCCGCTTCCGAAATCACGTCAAAAGGCGGACACAGGAGCGTCGAGAGATCGCCCGCTGACCGGGTGTTGTAACGAACTCCACGGAAGGGTCTTACGCCTACCAACGCTCCGTGCCTCCTTTCATGTCAAATGGCTCCTCGCCCATCGCGAGGACCACACCCAGTTTGTATGAGTGATAAGTTTCATCTCAGCGCTGGGCCACATCGGGTACAACCGGGGACCAATGAGTATATGCGTGACGATAGCCGATTTACGTGCGAATTACGTGAAACGACGGACTTGAACATCTGCGGGTGACAACAGGATTTGGGGCTATAACGACGAACCCGTACTCTGCCCCGGAGATACCCGAGTCGGGACGAACGCCATACGACCCTGCACACAAATGAACAGCGCGATCCCCGGACCAGGGCTGAACATCCGTCAGGCACGGGCATAAAATGATCGCCATGACCTCAAAATCCGCCGCCAAGCGGGCTGCCGCGTTACGCGACACACTCAACCGGGCGAACCGGTTGTACTACGTCGAACAGGCACCAGACATGTCAGACGCCGAGTGGGACGCCATGCTCCAGGAGTTGCAGACTCTTGAGGCCGAGCACCCGGAAATACTGACACCTGATTCACCAACGCAACGCGTCGGAGCGCCGCCCTCGGACGGCTTCGCAGAGGTGGTCCACCCGTCGCCCATGCTCTCGCTGGGCAACGTGTTTGACCGGGAAGAACTCGAAGCGTGGCATGGGCGTGTGAGCGAGTACGTCGAGGTCGATCAGTTCGACATAAACTGTGAGCTGAAGATCGATGGATTAGCGATCGCCATCCACTACGAGAACGGCGTTCTGGTTCAGGCGGCTACGCGCGGTGATGGAATTCGTGGCGAGGACGTGACAGCGAACATCCGAACCATAAAGTCGATCCCACTCAGGCTGGCAGGTGACGATGTACCCCCGGACCTGGAAGTGCGGGGAGAGGTGTTCTTCCCTATCTCCGCATTTGAGCAGTTCAATGCTGAACGGGCAGAACAGGGTCTCCAGACCTATGTGAACCCCCGCAATTCAGCCTCTGGCTCTCTGCGTCAGCTCGATTCAGCCGAGACGGCGGCGCGGCCTCTCGAAGCTTTTATCTACTCGATCTCGGGTCCGGCCAGCGACATGTTTCAGACGCAATCCGGCGTTCTGGGTGCCCTGAAACATTGGGGCTTCAAGACCAATCCGTGGTCACGCGTCGCAAGTAATCTTGATGGAGTGGGCGAGGCGTTCAACGCCGCATCCGCGGACCGTCCGGAGCTCGACTACGGTATCGACGGGGTTGTGATCAAGGTGGACGATCTGGCATTACAGGCACGTCTCGGGACCGTCGGACGTGATCCCCGCTGGGCCACGGCATGGAAGTTCCCCGCCGAGCAGGTGACCACCACGCTGAAGGAGATAGCCATCAACGTCGGGCGCACCGGCAGCCTGACCCCGTACGCCATCCTGGACCCGGTGTTCGTGGGCGGCGTAACCGTAAGCCAGGCGACCCTCCACAACGCCGACGTAATCGCCGAGAAAGACCTCAGGGTGGGCGATCTTGTGATCGTCCAGCGCGCAGGCGACGTGATCCCCCAAGTAGTCGGGTTAGCACCGGAAAACAAACGTGTATCGGACTCGAAACCGTTCGATATGCCGGACCGTTGCCCGGCGTGCAACAGCGCCGTTGTCCCGGACGAAGAGGACGTGGTAATCCGCTGCGTCAACGGCCGCTGTCCGGCGCAGGCGGTTCGATTGCTGGAGCACTTCGCATCACGAGGAGCGATGGATATCGAGGGCCTCGGAGAGAAGCTGGTCGCGGTGCTATACCAGGGCGATTTCGTGGCCGACGTGTCCGATATCTTCGATCTTGCAGGCAGCCGCGAGGACCTGATCGCCATCGACAGGATGGGCGAAATCAGCGTCGAGAACCTTCTCAAGGCGATAGATGGCTCCAAAACGCAATCCCTTGCACGGCTTATCACCGGCCTTGGCATCTCTCACCTCGGCTCGGAAAACGCGGAACTGATCGCTAACCACTTTCGCTCGCTAAAAGCCCTGATCAATTCGTCCCTGAGGGCCAATATCTGGCGTCACATCCCGATCGAGGACAAAAGTCATCCGAACCTGGTCAAGAGCCTTGTTGGCATCGAAGGAATTGGCCCGACCATCGCCGATAGCGTCCAGGGCTGGATGCAGCTCACCTCGAACTTGCGAATTCTGAAGAACCTTGAGGCGCGTGGCGTAGAACCGCCTGTGGTCGAAAAACGGGATGATGGCAATCTGCTTTTTGCTGGCCTACGCTTCGTCGTGACCGGTCGGCTTGATTCACTTTCGAGACAGGAGGCCCAGGGCAGGATCAAAGAGCTTGGTGGCTCCGTATCGTCCTCCGTATCTGGCAAGACCGACTACGTTGTCGTCGGGGTAGATCCCGGATCAAAATACGACTCGGCAATCCGGCTCCATGTTCCTGTTCTGGAGGAAAACCAGTTCCTCAGATTCCTGGGCGGTGAGGTGCCCGATGTTGACAAGACGGCCTAAATCGCGGTCGATGAAACTGAGGACGCACGAAAACGGCTATTCGATGATCCTCAACCCAATGACTTATCATCGATTCACACACTAGCGAACCAAGGTTCAGCACACACATTGAGAAACCCGGCAAAGACGTAGTAGGCGCGGAGGAGGAAACATGACCTCGCTGTCAGGGCGAACGGTTCCCACCACCGGGTGGGTCGGCGCTTTTGGACCATCTCAACGGCGATGTAATTGATTTCCTCCAGGAGTTCCTCGCTGCTTCCAACCCACAGGAATAGTCATTAGTGCTCAAGAAGTTTCTGGACCCGTTCCGGCTCCTCAGGGGTGAAGAACGG
>CAUZKS010000112.1:0-6642 GCA_963580625.1 Dehalococcoidia bacterium
CGTCGTTGGAGGGTGTCGGGTAACGAGTCTCGTACGGCAGCGGCTCGCTTGTTGAGTCACGCCACACCTGCCCGCGCACCGTGTTCATCAGCTCTTCCGCCAGGAAGAACGCCTTGCGGTCTCCCCGGTTCGTGAACACCACTACGCCGGTCTTCTCAGACGGGATCATCATCGAGTAAGTAGAGATGCCGGGTAGGCCGCCGGAATGTCCGACCACTTTTGTCGAGCCGCTCCAGAACACCCAGTAGCCAAGTCCGTAGCCCCAGCCGGTGTCGCCGAATGGGAACTGCACGCTCTGCATGTGATCCAGGGAGCCTGCCGTCAGTCCAAGCGGCGAGTCTTCGTATGCCATAGAGGCGATCTGGTAGAGCGCAAGGTCGTGGACGGAGCTGACGATGCCGCCCGTTGACAGGAAGGTCTGATAGTCGTCGTTGAGGCGCACAACGATGTAGTCGCCATGCCGCTCCCCGCTGTCGAAAGCCCCGGCATCATCTCTGGAGTAGGCATAGGTACGGTCGGCGCCATTCTTCCAGTCCATGAAGTCGATCGACGTGTCAGACATCCCGACCGGGTCGAGAATATTCTTGGTGAAATACTCCTCAAGCGGCACTCCGGAGACCGTCTCGATGGTGTGGCCGACCGTGGCAAAGCCCTCGTTACAGTAAGAGAACGCCTCGCCCGGAGCCGACTGTAACTCAGCGGAGTCGAGGGCCGCTATCAGAGATTTCCGGGTCGGGTACGGGTTGACGGCTTCTTCCCGAGTGCGGTCCTGGTGCCCGGTGCGGCCCATCCCGCTGTTGTGCCGCAGGAACAATCGTGTGGTCATCAGGCGGCTGGCCGCCTCATCCTTCAGCCGGAATCCCGGCAGATACGTTTGGACTGGCTCATCCAGGCGCAGCTTGCCAGACTCAACCAGTTGCATCGCGGATACGCCCGTGAACGACTTCGTTATCGAGCAGATCGGCCAGATTGTGTGCTCGGTCGCCGGGGCTTCTTTCGAGACATCGGCAACGCCAAACCCGCCCTCGGCGATGATCTCACTGCCACGGACGATCGCCACGGCCGCGCCCGGGATGTCGTGCTCGCCGATAAAGTCGGTGACGATCGATTCCTGTTCGGGCGTAAACCCCATGTGGACCTCGGTTCAATGATCTGGATGATCTTGCGAGCGGCTATTTCGAGCTAGAGCACCGTCAATTCCTAGAGACGTTGAAGGTGATCCGGTAGTCACTGGCGTCGACTCCATTCGAGGAGGGTGGGTCGGGCTCTAGCGTCAGCAGGTGGAGGGTGTGACCCCCTATCGCCACCCCGGCGTTGCCACCAGGGGAGATAAACAGCTCGATTCGCCCGGAGTCAATGCCCTGTTCAACGAGCTGCATCACCACCGTCGCAGTTCCGGCGTTCACGCACTGAGCTCCAGTAGGACAGCGGGAGTCGCTGGATACGCGGTGAAAGGCGAGTTCAACGTTCTCACCGACGATCTCCGCAGACTGTCCAGGTGAGAGCGATATCGTTTCTTCGAGTGACGCCTGGGTTGAGACTTGGGGGACCGGAGTGAACGTTGGGGTTGCGTCCGATTCGTTGGACGAACATGCAGCGATCAACATGATCGCGGTCAAAACCACGATCGGCAAACCGAATCGAAACCGGCTAGGACTAAAGCGTTTGCGAAGACGGGAGTTCATCGTTGTTGTGTGCTCCGGGACTCAAGAGATAAAAGCAGATGATCGGCAAGGCGCATTGGATCAGGGCGCGCCGGCCAGAAAATATGATGCTCGATTATGACCGCTTGGGAGGTAAAACCGGAAGGGTGACGCGCCTCAGATCCGTTCAAAATAGCGTCGCCGTTCCCAGTCAGTGACAGCTACGTCGAACGCCCCTTGCTCGGTTTCAAAAAAGTGGCCGTAGTGCTGTACCACATCGTCGCCAAGCGATTGGCGCACAAACTCGCTTGTGCAGAACGCCTCGTTGGCCTCCCGCAGCGTGGTCGGCAATCCCATAATTTCGCTTGATGTGTAACCGTCGCCGTCCAGCATCGATGGTGGTTCGATACTGTTCTCGATTCCGTCCAGCCCCGATGCGAGTGCCGCCGTGTACGCTAGGTAAGGGTTGCAGTCGGCCCCTGGCAAACGGCATTCGATCCGCAACGAATCGCCGGTGCCCACTACCCGAAACCCGACCGTTCGGTTATCGAAGGCCCACGCCAGTCCCGTAGGTGCCCAGGAACCGCTTTGATATCGCTTGTATGAGTTCACGTTTGGGGCGTAGAACGGCATGAACTCGTATGCGTGGGCCATCCAACCGCCCAGGAACCAGCGAAACACGTCTGACTGCCCATGACCGTCGGCAAACGCCGCCTCCCCATTTTTACGCAGGCTCAGGTGGATGTGACAGCTTGACCCGTTGTGCCCTTCCGCAAACTTGGCCATGAAGGTCACGCTCACGCCTAGTCCCTCCGCAACCTCCTTGAGGCACTGTTTGTACACGACATGCCGGTCCGCCATCGTCAGAAGTTCCGAGTACCTGACGTTCAACTCGTGCTGCCCCAAACCGGCCTCGCCTTTCGAGGTCTCAACAGGCACTCCCGAATCGCGCAAGTGACGGCGTACCGCACCGTTTAGCGCCTCTCCCCGGGTTCCTTGAAGCAGGCTGTAGTCCTCGTCGTACCATCCGGCGCGCTCAAGATCTGCGTAGCCGGCCCGTGCGGCATCGGCGTATGAATCTTTGAACACGTAGTACTCAAGCTCCGAAGCCGCAAACGCCTCAAAGCCCAACGCTTTGGCGCGATCCAGCTGCTTCCGAAGCATCGAACGCGGCGCTATCGGCACGAGTCGGTGGGTTTCGGAATCTGGCGATTCAGGAAGATGCACATCGCACTGGATCATCGCCGTCCTATCCAACCATGACGCCACGCGTAGGGTGTTCATATCTGGCGACAGGTGGATATCTCCATAACCCTTAGCCCAGTTGGCAAACTCGTAACCGGGGACGGGTTCCATATCGATATCGACCGCCAACAGGTAGTCGCAGCCATGCGTGCCGTGTTCGACCGTTTGCTCGATGAAGAAATCGCCGTCGAACCGTTTGCCCATGAGTCTGCCGTAAAGGTCCGTGAAGCCCACGACCACTGTATCGATCTCGCCTTCGTTAACGAGCTGAGCCAGTAATTCGCGGGTCAACATGCCCTTGATGGCAGGTTCGCTCGAAGTCACGACGATGTCCTCTCTACACTTTTTGGGCGGCGGCGCAGAGTATCGCATGCCTCTTACACGTTTCCGTGCTGGCCGCGCGTATCGATTCAAGTTAAAATTTCGTATTGGAAACGAACTTGTTATTTGTTATCGGAACGGGTCGGCCTCATCTTCGGCCCGTCCGTCGCGTATCGGCAAATTCACGACTGTTTATTCGCAGCGCGTAGCACCCCCAGCAATCGCTGCATATTTGCAAAAACAATGAGGGATCGAAAATCCATGTCGGCTAGCGACCGAGTTAACTATTCAAATGTCCCGGGATCGGGTGAGATTCTCACGTCGGAATTCCTGGAATATGTGGTCGGCCTCCACGATCAGTTCAATGATCGCGTCCAGATGCTGAGGGCAGAACGTCTTGCCGTGTCCCTGGCAGCCACCCGTGACGGCCGGCAGCCGACACATCTCGCTCCAGGCCCGGCCACCAGGACCGACTGGCAGGTGCCGCCTGTTCCGGAAGAGCTGAGGCAGCCGGGCATCGAAATATCCGGCCCCGTGGCGATGACCTCGATGTTTATCAACGCCCTCAACCCGATGCCAGACGGGACACAGGCCGTCGGCGATCTCGACGACGACGAAGACTCGGCCGGACATTCGCTGGCTGACACCATGCAGTCCGCCATCAATCGGCGGGACGCTCTGTTGGGGACGCTGGAGTACCACGACGCGGATCGCGATAGACATTACGAGCTCTGGGACGGTCCGATTCCGTTCTTCATGCACCGCGAGCGCGGCCTGCACCTGGACGAACCAGAATTCACGATAGACGGGTCGCCGATATCGGCCACGTTGCTCGGCACTGCGGCGACGTTGTTTCACGCCGGGCGCGTTCATGCGGAGCAGGGCAAAGGCATCTACTTCTACTTGCCCAAGACCGAATCAGTGGCGGAAATCCGGCTCTATCGAGACGTTTTCGACGCCTCGCGTGAGCTATTACCGCACCTCTCGGACGCGGTGATCCGTGGAATCATCCTCGTGGAGTCCCTCCCCGCCGTGTGGCAGATGGAGGAGATGCTTTACGAACTTGGACCGTACGCCGCTGGACTGAACGCGGCGCGCTGGGATCTGAAGGCCAGCCTGCTTGAGTTCGTGATGAACGACCCGGACTCCCTGTGGCCGGACCGGTTTGGCGTGGACGTCAAAACCACGCCATTCATCTCGAACATATTCCGACGACTTGTCGCTGTGTGTTTGAAGCACGGCGCGGTGCCGATCGGCGGCATGGCCACACATCTCCCGAACGCCGACGAGCAGGTCAACGAGGAAGCTGCGAATGCGATTCGCGCAGATAAGGTGTGGGAAGCGGAGAATGGGTTCCTACGCGGCTGGACGGCGCACATCTATCACCAGAAGACGGCGGCGGACCCGTTCAAAGGGCTACACGCCACTGGTTGGCAGCCGACCGAGGCTATGAAGGAGCCGGACAACTTTCCGGTGATGATCGAGACGCCGGAAGGCCCCGTCACCCAGGAAGGGTCAAGGCGTAATGTCCGTACCATCATCGAGTACGTTGAAGGATGGTTGAACGGACGTGGTGCAAAGGGGATTGACTCGCTGGACGGTCACTCGGGAATTCATCCGGCGTTAATGGAAGACCTAGCGACGGCCAGGATATCCGTGGCCCAGACGGCTCAGCGCGTGGTGCACAGCGCGGTGTGCGCGGACACAGAACGTAGTCACGATCTGGCGCTCATCAAAGAACTGACCCGTTCCGAGGGCGTCGACATAATCGAGCGACTCGGTGACAACGCTGATAGCGCGACAAAGGCTCGTTACAGAGAATCGGAGCAGATCGTGCTCGGATGGATCAAGCGCTATACCAAGTTCGACTTCCGTTCACTCGGCAGCTACACCCGCGACGAGCTGCACACACAGGGAAACGGCTCGGACGCGTTCTAGGGTCTGGTGCGCTCACGTAGTGAATCACGCCTGATGGGCAAGGAAGCGACGGAGTTCTTGCGTTAGGCCCGGGCTACCCGTTGAGAGCTTTGAGGAACTCGTTCCCGCCGGACATGATCCAGCCGTTCAGGCTCGTATAGAAGAACTTCACGCCCTGGTCCCTGAACTTGCCGACGTTGTGCGCGCCTACGGTGGTGCCCGCGATCTTCCCCGCAGCGATGATCTTTGCGATGGATTCGTCGATCGTCCGCTGGACGTCCGGGTGCTCGTCGTCGCCGAGATGGCCCATCGACTGCGCGAGATCGCTCGGCGCAACGTGGAACACGTCTATGTGCTCCACCGCCAGGATATCGTCCAGGTTGTTCACTGCCTTTATGTCTTCGACTAGCACCACCACCATCGTCTGATCGTTCGCCTTCTTTACGTAATCGGTGACGCCGAAGGCCTGGCGTGGGCCAAACATGCCGCGGGTACCGATCGGCGCGTACTTGGCCGCGTTGACGATGTCCCGGGCGTCCTGCGCCGTATCCACGTGCGGCACCGCAATGCCCATTGCTCCCATGTCCAGGGTGCGATAAATCGTGTTGTAGTCGGTACTACCGACCCTCACGAGTGGCGTCACACCCCACAAGTCAGCGGCGCGTGATAGATCACCGATAGCCTCGAAATCGACCGGGCCGTGCTCGGCCTCAAGCCAGACGGAGTCGATACCGATCTGGCCGACGAAATCGACGAGATGTGGGGAGTCCACCCCGGCCAGGCAGGTAACGATCTCTCCGTTGGCCAGTTTTTCCTTGGCTCGATTGGGTCGCAGTTCAGCCATGTGTGATTACTCCGGGGTTTCTTATTGTTCGATGACAGTCGAAATGGCCCCTCTCCCAACGGGAGATGGTTGGGGTGAGGGCGAACGATGGCCCGCCGTATACAATCCCTGATTGGCGGAAAGTCTGAAGGTAAAGGTCCCTCGATTTCGCTCGGGACGACTTATACGCGATCCTGACGATACGTATAAGCTGATCGTACGAGGTGTACCACTTGCTCCCTCTCCCCTCCGCGGGAGAGGGCAGCCACATGAAGGGTGATGGGATGGATTCTGGCCTGGCCAGAATCTATCCTGCCAGGCCCTTCTTGACTTCGTCTGTGTAGATCGCTGCCCCGTTGGTCAACCACTCATTCAGATTGGCGTTAAAAAACCGCACGCCCTTCTGAATGTAACTCGCCACGCTTGCCGTCCGACCAACGTGACCAGGAATTCGGCCTGCGTCCACGATCCGTTGAATTGAGCGATCGATCACCGCTTGTACTTCGGGATGCTCGACATCGCCCAGGTGCCCCATCGACTGTGCAAGGTCACTTGGCGCAACCAGGAACACGTCGATGTTGTCGACGCTGACGATTTCGTCCAGATTCTCGACGGCGACAATGTCCTCAATCAGTACGCACACGAATGTCTCGTTGTTGGCATGCTCAAGATAGTCGCCAACACCATAGCCCT